>JAYVIQ010000027.1:0-3584 GCA_043770215.1 Cytophagales bacterium
GACACAACCAATTATGATGGCATGACATTGCTTCCTGGCGCGTGTACCGCTGCAGCTCGTCCTCTCTTCTCACTGTTTGCCACACACAACAACATCATCAAGGATGTCCACATATCTGAAAACAGCTCCAAAAAAGGGCCAAAATTGAGCAACAAAAGCATTCCTGATGTGGATGTACAGGACCAAGACAACAACATGCAGAGCAACGGCAATACCTCACTCCCAGATGCACCCTTAGAGGTCCTGGCAGCAGCTCCTTTGGCTAGATCAAGCTTTGCCAACAGTTCTCTCAAGGAAGGTACTCAATCAAGGGATGCATGTGGGCAAGGCAAGAGCACTCTCAGGGAAGTTGGAAAAAAGTTGGTCAAGCCCTCCCTACCTAAGGATGCTACTGATATGGAAGCCATTTCTGCTCCTTCTCTCTCACACACCAAGCTGTTGAACCACAACAAGGGAGATCAGAGTCAGCAACAAACTCAACAATCAATCCCATTTATCAAGATTTCGGATATAATCACAGGCAAGGTGCCATTCCCACATCCCAATGCAAGCAACACAAAGCATACATTGGTAATGGATGAAGAACATTTGAAAGCCAACAACTTCACCAGGCTATTTACTCCAGCAGCAGGGGCCCCATCAACATGCAGTGATCATTCCAATGCCAGCAGTAGTGATGGTACAACAAAGGGGGCCTGGACTGCAGTGAGCCCAAAGAAAAAGCGGTCAAAGAAAGCAACAGAGCACAGCACAACCCCTCAGGCCCAGGGCAGGCACCCAAATTCACCTATTGAAAGGTACAACTATCCTCAACTAGTGTCCAAAAGAATCTCCTTTGGATTACCAACAAATCCATATGCCACATCCAAGCATACAACAAAAGTTCCAGCCATAAACCAGGTTCCAAACCCTTGGGGTGTATCTACCAGATCACCACCAGCAGACCACAATAAGTTGGAGGGCACTGTCAGTCAGTCCTTCTTGCGCCTCACAGTGGACAATTCCTCACAACAAGGAAATGATAAAAATACTTTCCAGAAAATAAGATCCATCATTAAAATTATTCTTCACTCAACAGACAGTTTATCAGTAATTCCTCCTGCATACCAAGAAGTCCCAGCAATTAGAGGCAATAAAGAGCTACCAACAAGAGACAATATAAAATTGATGCGCAGGTACATGCACCAAGCCCTAATGTCCCCAACTTACTTCTCAGGCAAACTGCTTGTTGGTCATCCCAATGGTCACACAATCCTTACTGAGGAGGGCACAGCTGCAATTAAAATGAGCTACCCAGCTGTCCAGATTTCTCTTGACAAGTTTGGGCTCAGTAAAATTGTTAATCTTGGAGTGCTCTGTGGTACATTTCAGCAGGAAAGCCGCCAAGTCTTGACAAAGCTTCTGGAGGCAGCACTACACAAACTAGGCTCCCTTCCTATTCCAGTGAAGGTAACCTGGGAATCAATTTATACCAGGGGTGAGCACCAGCCAGCTTCTACCAAGGCTCATTTTATCAAGTGTAGAATGGAGGATATGGCCTGGGCTACACTGGCTCTCTCTAAACTATATGGCTCCAACATAACTGAGCATGATCCACTACGCCCACTTGTGCGGTTCATACCTATGTCAGCACTGAAGAGCTCAGACAATGCAACCAGGAAAGTGATTACTCACCAACTCCAGTTCCTGAAATCTACATGCATGGCTTCCTTAAAAAACATCCGTCCATTGGAGAGCAAGATCCAGCTTCCTAACTCCACTGACACTATTACAATATCTTGGCTCTTCACATCCATTCAGGATGAACAAAACAATTTTCTCTTTCATGCTGTAGTCCCACATGGACACCAAAAGGATCAGATTATGGTTGCCTCAACAAGATCAAATGCAGTGCATATACGTGCAGTTCAGCAGGATGTATTGTCCTTTCTGCAAATCTCATACCCTTGGCTGAATGCTGAAGATATATTACAGAATATTGATGAGACCACCACTCGTTTGCAACAGATAAAGGATCTAAACATTACTCAATCTGCTCAAGCTGATACAATGATTGAAGAGCTCTTTCTTGAGTGGGATGACTTCCCTCCTTTATCCAAGGATGACTATTCTCAATCAAAACCCAAGCATGGAGCTTGGAAGAATGATCAATCACCACTTACCTCTCAAGCACACCATACTTCCCATCCATCATCAAGCAGATTCTCCTCCCACAGGGCACCACTCAAAAAGAAAGCAAGGAGTAAAACAAGTGAGGCATTCAGTGACAGTGATCTGAGCAACAGTGCTGATAGTTACAGCACTCGCAGAAGTTGCCGCCATTCAGCAAAGCTAAATAAGACCACCTCTGTATTACCACCAATGACAACACTTGCAGTGCAACCAGTGCATCCTCAGGAGGCCTGCCAAAGGCCACCAACCACACCACCTCCAGTCATGACATCTGAGATCACTGCAACCACAGACCAATCCTCACTTACCTCCACCTTAGGAGATCAGTTGGTTATGATCCAACAACAGTCTAGTGAGCTTGAGGAACTGAAGATTAGCCTTCAATTGATATGCCAACAAATGGGTCAATATCAAGAGACACAATTAAATATGACACAACATGTCCATGCCCTCCACTCTACAGTTCAGGACGTGGCACAAGCAATGTCATCCATGATGTCCAAACTCAACCAATTTACTTTTCCAGCAGCATTGCCACCACCACCGAACACCCATACTCCTCAGGAGTCCACCTACCAGCCCAGTGAAGCAAGCTTGGGCTGGCAACCACCATGAGGCCACCTAGTGTGGGTCCTGATGATGATTGCCATCAGGACAGAAGCACACAATATACAAACAGCAATTCAGCGCTTCTCCAAAATAGCTCCCAACAACAATCACCTAAACTTGGCGCATGGGGTGATGATATTAACACTATATCTGATGAGGATGTTTGCTTTATCTTTCAAAATGTCAATGGAATTACATCCTCAACAGGACTTCATGAAGCACTCAAGTCAAAGATGGTGGCACTTGGTGGAACAGTGACTGCCCTAGCAGAAACCAATGTAAATTGGCAAAATTTCAATTTTTGTGACAAATGGGAGACTCTACTGCAACAAAGCTATGCATCCCTTCACTTCTCCCACTCCTCATGTGATGAAGGTAAACAAAGAAAGTTACAACGTGGTGGGACAAGTATGGTGTGCAATTACAGGCTAGGGGCTAAACTAATGGACAAAGGTTGTGACTCACTGCTAGGCAGATGGTCCTGGATGAAGTTTCGAGGAAGACAGGGCACAAAAGTGCTGATAATTACAGCATACCAGGTCAGCCAAACATCAGCTCAAGGTCTGGGTATGGATACAGTCTATATGCAACATTGGCAGAAATTGGCCAAAGCAAATGCAGCAGTTAACCCAAGGGCGCAGTTCTGGGCAGACCTGACCATGTTTATACAGACTGCAACCGCTGCCCACACGGAGGTACTAGTAATGATGGATGCAAATGCAGACATCACTGATTCAGGGTTTGCAGATTTTCTTATAGCATGTGGCCTTCATGATCTACACACTGAAGATGGAGAGGTGGAT
>JAYVIQ010000028.1:0-12453 GCA_043770215.1 Cytophagales bacterium
GTTCTACTTTTATGGTGTATGCAATCTTTTTTGTTAAATTCGCAAGTCAAAATGTAGGCGTTTCTTTCAAACAACAGAAAATTTGTATTAACAAATATCAAAATGAATTATCAAAAAATAAATAACCTTACCGGATGGCTGGTTTTTGGGCTGTCGCTTTTAGTTTACGTACTCACTTTAGAACCAACAGCAAGTTTTTGGGATTGTGGCGAGTTTATAGCTGTAGCTAGACATTTGCAAACTCCGCATCCTCCAGGAGCACCCATATTTTCTTTATTGGGCAGAGTTTTTTCTATGTTTAGTGGAGATGGCTGGTCTGGTTTTAGCTTTAGCGAAAATGCAGCGTATTGGGTAAACATGTTGAGTGCTGTATCTGGTGCAGCTACATCTTTGTTTATGTTTTGGTCCATCACCATTCTTGGCAAAAAACTTTTGAAAGTAGATGGCGAAGGATCTAAAGCAGATAAAATTGCTATTTTTGGAGCTGGTTTTGTTGGAGCTATGGCGTGTACTTTTTCCGATTCACTTTGGTTTAGTGCTGTAGAAGCAGAAGTTTATGCCATTTCAGTATTTTTTACTGCGTTTGTTTTTTGGGCAATGTTAAAAAGGTCTACTATCAAGAACCAAACTGAAAAAGATAGATGGATGATTTTAATTGCCTACATGATGGGTTTATCTATAGGTGTCCATTTGCTAAACTTAGTGGCTATACCTGCACTAGCATTTATTGTTTATTTTGAAAATGAAAAACCAACGCTAAAGGGTGCAATCATTACTTTTTTACTATCTGCAGTTATTTTAGTGGCTATATTATCTGGTTTACCAGGTCTTACAGAAATAGCATTTTGGTTTGATAGAATATTCAATTCTATGGGTTTACCGTTTAACTATGGAGCTTATTTTTTCTTGACTGCTATTATTGGTGGTTTGGTATATGGAATAATGTATTCTATGCAACATGGCAAAAGAATCTTAAACGTAGCTTTGCTTAGCACATCTTTTATTCTTATTGGTTTCTTATCTTATTTTGTCATTATTATTCGTTCTCAGCAAGACCCAACTATAGATGAAAATAATCCAGATGATTTGGTAAATTTTATATCTTATTTAAAAAGAGAACAATATGGAGATAGACCGTTATTTTTCGGGCCACAATTTAATATAGACTTACAAGCAAGCTGGCAAAAACATGCTCAAGAACACGGCCAGCCTGAAGGAGATTTTATGACCAAAAAAGGATCCGTAAAGTATAAGAAAGTAGATGGCAATTATGTAGCCTATGACACTGCATTTAGTTACAAATATCCGCCAGAAGCAGAATCATTTTTACCTAGAATGTATGATCCTAGCCATCAAAACATTTATATGAATCTAATAGAACAATACAATGATGGCTACTACCCTACTGAATATTACAGCGGAGAAAGAATTTCTTTTGTAGACAATATGAAGTATTTTTTTGATAGACAATTGGGTAGAATGTACTGGAGGTATTTCCTTTGGAATTTCAAAGGCAGAGAAAGACAAGAACAATATGCAGGTACTATGTCTATGAACTCACCTTCTAACGAAGAACTTCCTCAAGTTTTACGTCATCCTGCAAGAAATAACTTTTTTGCTATTCCTTTGATAATTGGCCTAATAGGGCTTGCGTATCATTTTATGAAAGACCATTTAAATTTTACGGTAGTGCTTACCCTGTTTTTGTTAACGGGTATGGCAGTTATTTTTTACTTAAACGCACCACCAGTAGAACCTAGAGAACGAGATTATGCTTACTCAGGCTCTTATATGGCTTTTTGTGTCTGGATAGGACTTGCCGTTATTGCACTTTATGATATTTTAGGCAAAGCATTAAAAAACAAATTAGGATCTGCTTCTATAGCTCTTTCCGTTTGTATAGTTGCCCCAAGTATTATGGCAGCAGTTGGATGGGATGATCATGATAGATCTAAACGTTTTTTCTCAGTAGATTCAGCAAAAAATTTATTAAATTCTTGCGAAGAAAACGCTATACTCTTTACTGCAGGTGATAATGATACCTTCCCTTTATGGTATGTACAAGAAGTAGAGGGTTTTAGAACAGATGTAAGGGTATGTAATTTATCTCTTTTAAATACAGATTGGTATACAGAGCAGATGACTAGAAAAGCGCATAAAAGCATGCCTTTACCAATCACATTTGCAAAAGATGATTATATGCAAGGATCTTTAGATTTCTTGCCATTTAGAACAGAGTCAAGAAAAAATATTGCCAAAACATATTACCAAGAGCAACAAACTAATGAAGGCAAGCAAATGGTCTATAATCCAAATGCAGATCCTGGATTTTCTTTGGATAAGTATATAGCCCTTGTTAGAGAAAAAAGTCCAAAAATAATGGATTTTTATGGCGAAAAAGAAATGCCTTTCAAGATTGCTCGTAAATTTACTATTGAAGTAGATTCTGTAAAAGTTGCTGCAATGAGCTGGATACCACAAAACTTAAAATCTAAAGTTGTGTCTAAAATGGTTTTTGACAATGGAGACCAAGCCTTGTATAAAAAAGATTTAATCATGTTGGATATTATCAATTCAGTATCTAAATCTGGGTGGGACAGACCAATATATTTCTCTACCACAGCAGGTTCTCCAGGCGGTGAAAACTTCCAAGGCATAAGAGAATATTTACAACAAGAAGCATTGGCTTACAGATTAATACCGGCTTCTGGGTATGGGCAAATGAGTGAAGAAATGACTCATAAAATCCTTACAACGGGTTACAAAAACAATAAGAATGTAAACAGACAATTCTATTACAGAGGTTTAATGGATACTACAATTGTTTATACTGATGATTATGAAAGAATGGTTTATGGTACACAAGCAATTTATATACAATTGGCAATGAGCTATGTAGAAAGCAATCAAATTCCAAAAGCAAAAGAATTATTTGACTTTTATACCAAAACAATATCAGAAAGAAATTTCCCTTGGAACAACTTAGCACCTGCGTATTTAAATCTTGCTTATGACATATATGGCAATGGTAGAGGTGATAAGGAATATGAAAAAATTTCTGCTTTATATTTTGATGTAATTTTACACTACATCAGAACTGGAGATGACTCAGTGCATAGAGATGAGCATATAGAAAATGCAATACGTATACTTGGAAGCAGTGGGTTTTTAAAAGTATTAAGTGATAAAAACAGAACATCGTTAGTAAAAATACATCAAGAAAAATTAGCCAAAATAGCGCAAGCATTAGGTTATCAAAACATATAAAATGCAAGAAATAAAGCCGGATTTTGTATTTGGAGCACAGTCTGTGCTAGAAACTTTGCGATCAGGCAAAGAAATAGAAAAGTTATTGGTACTTAGAGGCTCTAAAACAGAAGCAATGCGTGAAGCAGAACGCATTGCCAAAAGTTTAAAAATACCTTGTACAGAAGTTCCAAAAGAAAAATTTGATAGAATCACAAGAAAAAATCATCAGGGGATGATTTGTTTTGTGTCATCAGTCAATTATTATGACTTAGACAACATTATAAGCGAATGTTTTGCAAAAGGAAAAGATCCTTTTGTGCTCATTTTAGATGGTGTTACAGATGTACGAAACCTTGGAGCTATTGCAAGATCTGCTGAATGTGCTGGTATAGATGCGTTAGTTGTGCCAAAAAGAGGTTCTGCACAAATTACAAGTGATGCTATGAAAACTTCAAGCGGTGCTTTAAGTTTTTTGAAAGTAGCAAGGGTAGATAGATTAATGCCCACTTTGAGGTATTTGCAAGATAGTGGTCTAAAAATAGTTGCTTGTACAGAAAAAACATCAGAGACTATTTATACAACTAGTTTTAAAGGACCAATGGCAATCATAATGGGATCTGAAGAAACGGGTATAAGTACAGAGATTTTGGAAAAATGCAATGCAAAAGCTGCTATACCCATGAAAGGAAAAGTAGGGTCATTAAATGTTAGTGCAGCAGCCTCAGTAATTTTATTTGAAGCAGTTCGTCAAAGAGATTAACTGTTTTTATTTTACTCAAACTAGTTTAAAACAAGTTTTAAATATAATTTAATTGTATATGACTATAGAATCTTTTTTATTTAAAATAAGAGAAACTCCAGAACAAGTTCTTTTTACAGAAGTAATTGATTTAATAGACAAATACTACACCTTCTCTCCTTCTACTTTTAAAAACGGAAATATAATAAACTATGAAGGAAAAAACTCTGGATCTTGTAAATTATTTTCATTTGCTAAACTTCAAAATCTATCACAAGAACAAACTTTGCATTGCTTTGGAGATTTTTATAGAAAAGATGTCTTGGAATTCCCAGAGAAAGAAGACCATCTAAATATCAGAAATTTTATGCTGTTTGGTTGGAGTGGTATTTCTTTCGAACGAGTATCCCTCACAAAAAAATAACTCAAGGTGCTTTTTTTAAATCTTTGAATGTGCTTTAAAAACAACCGGAATTTAAAAAAAAAACATAAGTAAACGTATACATCGTAAAAAAACTCTATTGTATGTATAAGTTTACCTAGAATATTTATTCCTTTTGGATGCAAACACCCTAAACACAAGTACTAACCAAAATGGATAATTGCTAAAGCTTTTATATAGACTAATAAATTATTAACTTAGTACTCTTGAAAAATAAACATAAATGAAAAAACATATAGCATACTTACCAGGAGATGGTATTGGTCCAGAGGTAGCATTGCAGGCAAAAAGAGCAATGGAAGCCATAGCAATAAAATTTGGACATGAATTTACTTTTGAAGAAGCCCTAGTTGGAGCTGTAGCAATAGATGCAACAGGAGATCCATATCCAGAAAAAACTCACGATGTTTGCAAAAATGCTGATGCTGTTTTGTTTGGTGCAATTGGTCATCCAAAATATGATAATGACCCTACTGCCAAGGTAAGGCCTGAAGAAGGGTTGCTAAGAATGAGAAAAAAATTGGGCTTATACTGCAACATTAGACCAGTAAAAGCGTATGAAAAATTAATAGATAAAGCACCTTTAAAAAACGATCGTTTGATTGGTGCAGATATGGTTACTTTTAGAGAGTTAACTTCTGGATTGTATTTTGGATCTCCTAGAGGGCGTTCAGAGGATGGTACAAGTGCTTTTGAAACTTGTACATATACAACAGAAGAAATAACTAGAATGGCTGTTTTGGCATTTAAAGCAGCAAAAAACCGTAGAAATAAAGTTACTCTTGTAGATAAAGCCAACGTTTTGGTTACTTCTCGTTTGTGGCGTGAAGTGGTAACTAAATTTCATAAAGAAAATTATCCAGAAGTAGAGCTAGATTTTCTTTTTGTAGATAATGCAGCCATGCAAATGGTTCTTTGTCCAACTCAGTTTGACGTAATACTAACAGAAAATCTATTTGGAGATATAATCTCAGATGTTAGTTCTGTAATTGCTGGGTCATTAGGATTGTTGGCATCTGCTTCTATTGGTGGAGCTGTTGGCTTATATGAACCTATCCATGGTTCTTATCCACAAGCAGCAGGAAAAAACATTGCTAATCCTATGGCTGCCATTTTATCTGCAGCTATGCTTTTAGAAACATCTTTTGGTTTAGTAGATGAAGCAAGAGCAATAGAAAATGCTATTGCAGGTTGTATGGATAAAGGTTTTGTTACAGTAGACATAGATCCAGTAAATAACATAGGTACTAAAGAAGTTGGCGATAAAATAGTGGAATTTATATTGGCTTAAGTAAAGTTTTTTATTAAAAAGAAGGCTTTTCAATGTATTTTGAAAAGCTTTCTTATTTTAAGACAAAAAGTAAGCCTTATATATAAGTAGAGTCTAAGGGTGTATTTAGTGTCTACTGAAAAAGTAAAGTAGTTTTCTTAGCTTATTTACAATCAATCATTGGTCACTTTTTTCTTTACAAAAAAGTAAGAAAAAAGTCAAGACTATATAAAAAATAGCTAAGATTTGCTTGATTTCGCTGAAACATAACCAAAGGGAACAAAAACAAGAGTTTTTAAACCAGCCTTAAATTCAGTATATAATTCCCCACAGTATGATGGTCTCAGACAGTGTTTTGTTTTAAACCATTACATCAATCAAATTTCTTAACGCATTTTTATAAGGTAGATGCAAAGGTTTTAGCTTATTTCCTTTAAAATCTTTGCTTCAAAAATTGAAAACAGCAGAGTAAAATGTTGAATTACTGAATAATACATGTTTTTCAGTAAGCCCTATTTAAGGTTTTGGAGTTTGATGAAAAAAGCAAAAAAAAATTGAATAGAAATTAATTTAATTTCTATTCAATACAATGTAATTTGAAAAAAAATGAATGTTAGTACGCTCTTTTAGTATTTCCTTCCATAAAATTTGCAAATGCAGTATTTACAACTTTGTTACCGCCTGCAGTTGGATAATTACCAGTAAAATACCAATCACCCAAATGCTCTGGACAAGCTATGTTTAGATTCTCTACAGTTTGATATATAACTTCTAATTCTGCATTTAATTTTTTAGGTCGAACTATTTTTGCAATCCTTGCTGATAATTGTTCTTGAGTAAATAAATCGTAAAGTTTTTGAACGTAATTAGGGCTTGCTTCCTTTGTAATTTTGGATCTATTGCATTGGTCATAGATTTCGGTAAGCTTAAACTCCTGATTGGTTTCTTTTAACAAAGATAATAGTGCCCTAAAGGCTACAAATTCCTTCATTTTAGACATATCTATTCCATAACAGTCAGGGTATCTTATTTGAGGAGCAGAAGAAACTATAATTATTTTTTTAGGTTCTAATTTATCAAGCATTTTCAATATGCTTTTTTCAAGTGTAGTACCTCTAACAATACTGTCATCTATGACCACAAGAGTATCCACTCCTTTTTTTACAACTTCATATGTTGTGTCATAGACATGTGCAACAAGATCATCTCTGTGGTCGTCATCAGTAATAAATGTTCTTAGTTTAACATCTTTTATGACTAATTTTTCTATTCTAGGAGATAAAGATAGTATCTTTTTTAATTCTGTGTCAGTAAGGTTTTGACCTAATATTTTTTCTTTTCTATATTCAACTAGATATTCATTTATACCATCCATCATACCCATAAAAGATGTTTCGGCAGTATTTGGAATATAAGAAAAAACAGTATTTTCTAAATCATAATTAATAGATTTTAGAATTTGAGGAATCAACAATTTACCTAACATTTTTCTTTCGTGATAAATATCTGGATCTGAGCCTCTAGAAAAATAAATCCTTTCAAATGAACAAGATTTTTTTGGTAAGATGTCTATAAATGGCTTTATATCATAATCGCCATTTTTATTGATGATTAATGCATGACCGCCTTCTATTTCTTTTATATCATTGTAATTTACATCAAAAGCTGTTTTTATGGCTGGCTTTTCAGATGCAACTACAATCACCTCATCATCTACATAATAATAAGCAGGTCTTATAGAAGCAGGATCTCTTGCTACAAATGATGCTCCAAAACCTGTCATGCCACACATGGTATAACCTCCATCAAAGTCTCTGCAAGATCTATTTAAAACACGTTGAAGATCCATATTTTCTTCAATTAAACGCGTAACTTCAGTATTAGAATAATCGTCTTTGTATTTTTGAAACAATCTTTGACTTTCTTCGTCTAAAAAATGACCTATTTTTTCTAAAACAGTTACAGTATCCTTTTTTTCTTTCGGATGCTGGCCTAATGCTACTAATTTATTAAAAAGCTCCTCTACATTTGTCATGTTAAAGTTACCTGCTAATACCAAGGATCTGCTTCTCCAATTGCTTTGACGTAAAAATGGATGACAACTCTCTACTCCATTGTTGCCATGAGTACCATAACGCAAATGGCCTAATAAAACTTCACCTGTAAAAGCTACGTTTTCTTGTAGCCACTTAGCATCTGTAAAATTGCTTTTATTATCTTTTAGTACTTTTCTAAATTTTTTATTGATTTTACCAAATACATCTGCTATTGGTTGAGAATCAATAGATCTATATCTACTTATATATCTTGTACCCTCTGGAACTTCTATTTTAATATTGGCAACTCCTACTCCATCTTGCCCTCTGTTGTGCTGTTTTTCCATCAACAAATACAGTCTATTAATTCCATACAGCGGTGTGCCGTATTTGTCTATATAATACTGTAATGGCTTTCTAAGTCTTATGAGAGCAACTCCGCACTCGTGTTTAATCGATTCACTCATTGCACGAAATATTTGACGATGTCATTTATTGAATTTATTACTACTAATGTCTTTTCTGAGAAAAGGAACAAAGCTATTAATGGAATGGCCACTAAAACCATTTGCAATTTAGGTAAAAGAGTAGTGTTATCTGGAATTAGCTGGCTACTTTTTTGAAAAAATAAATAGAAAGGTATTTTTAGGTAATAAAATAGAGATATCAATATATTAAAAAGGGCTAAAATAAGGACAAATAATATGAGTGAACTGTTGCTAGAGGTATATAATTCAATCAAACCTGAGAAAACAAATAATTTTGCACTGAACCCAGCAGTTGGAGGTAAACCTATGAGAGAAGCTAGTGATAAAATCAATAAAACTCCCATAAAAACAGCTCCATTACCCAATCCAGCCCATTGTTTTATGTTGTAACTATTGCTTAGACTAGAAAAATATTCAGAGGTCATAAAACATAAGAAATTCATAAATACGTATACTAATGCATAATACAATAAACTATTTAAGCCACTAGAACCCATAATAGCAAGTGCAATTAATAAAAAACCACTATGAGCAATGCTAGAGTAACCCAA
This sequence comes from Cytophagales bacterium, assembly GCA_043770215.1. Lineage (GTDB taxonomy): Bacteria > Bacteroidota > Bacteroidia > Cytophagales > JAAEPT01 > JAYVIQ01. The sequence goes on from JAYVIQ010000028.1 coordinate 8,776, forward strand.
CAATCTTTTTATGTTTGTTTGACCTAGTGCAAAAAAATTACCAATGGTAGCAGTAAACACCCCTAACACCAAAAGAATATCTTGTATAGATACATCATATATTTTGGATACATATATGTAAGAAAAAAGTAAAATAAAGTTGCCTAAAGCTGCAAATTTAGGAACTAAAGATAGAAATGCAATTCCAGACATAGGACCACCTTGAAAGGTATCAGGAACCCAAAAATACATTGGTACAATTGCCAGTTTAAAAAATAATCCCATACACATAAACATAATACCCAAACTTAAGGCTGGAGGTAAATTATTTTCTGTCATGCAATTAGAAATCAATGCATTATAGGATAAATCTCCAAGTAACGCATAAAGGATTGACATACCAAAAACCATAATTCCAGTAGCTACAAAACCATACAAAATATATTTAATACTTGCTTCTTTTGATTTTACATCTCCATTAAAATAAATTAAAGCATATGCCCCAAAAGAACTTATTTCTATAGCAAGCAGTAAGCTTAGAAAGTGAGTAGCACTTACTAACAAAAAAGACCCTAACAAAATTGCGGTAATGGAAATTAGGTATTCTACTTTAGTTTCTTTGCTATGAGAAACCTTAAATTCTAAATGATTAAAAACCAGTAATAGAAGCGCACAAACAGACATTAAAAACTTAAAAAAACTACCTTGTTTTGTAAGGGTAAGCATTGAAGAGCCATATTGTTCTATTTCACCATTGAAGTACAACTTAAAATCTGTGAAAAACACTCCCGTTGGACCATACAAATGATTAGTAAATTCAGAAATTGAGAAATACATGGTAAGCACAACCGCTGTGGCAAATAATAGTGTGTTTATCAAAAATGATTTCTTTTGATTTTTTACCAATAAATCTATCAATAAAAACATTAACAAAGCTATTATTAAAGTGAGCTCTGAACGTAAATAACTATAGCTTATATAGTTATGTTCTAAAGTAGCATAAGAAATAGTGTGTTCAAACATTATCTCAATATGCGTGTTAAGTGATCTATGCTAGGTGTAATTAGGTCTGTAAGTAATGAAGGCATTATGCCAAACAAAAGCACCATAACGCTTAATACGACCATAATACCTAATTCTCTTGCATTTAAGTCTATTAATTGAGCATTCCAATAGTTAGCATCTTTTACCCAATACTTACCAAAAAACATTCTTTGTAAGGTCCATAAATAATATGCCGCTGTGAGTACTAAACCCAAAAGCGAAAAACCGACCATCCAATACGGTATGGTATTAAAATTCATTGCTGAATCAAAAATACCTAAAAACACAAATGCTTCGCCAATGAATCCACTAAAGCCTGGTAATCCTAGAGAAGCAAAAAAAGCCACCACCACAAATGCAGTGAAATAAGGCATTTTACTAGCCAAACCACTATAATCACTAATTTCTAAATTCTTGGTTCTATCAGATAAAATTCCTGCTGCAAAGAACAACATAGAAGCAATTAGACCATGGCTAACCATTTGATAAATTGCACCCGTCATCCCTAAGGCATTATAGCTTACCAAGCCTAATGTTACAAACCCCATGTGTGAAACAGAAGAATAAGCAATCAACCTTTTTAAGTTCTTTTGACCCATTGCCACATAGGCACCATATACAATAGTAATCATAGAAATAAATCCAATAAGCCAAGAGAAAGTTTGTGCGCCATCTGGGAAAATGGTAAAACCAAGTCTTATTAACCCATACCCCCCTATTTTTAGTAGTATTCCAGCTAAAATAATTGAAACAGGTGTTGGAGCTTGTACGTGAGCGTCTGGTAACCATGTATGTAGCGGGACAAGTGGCAACTTAATGCCAAAACCAATAAACAAAAACAAAAATCCTAATTCTCTAGATCTATAACCAAACCAATGAAAGCTATTGTTTGGATCTAAAATAGATGTTGGAATAATGTTATTAGGGTCTAACAAATAAGTCATATTAAAACTATGTACCATTTGAGATGGAAGAATATCCCCAATTAGCAACAATTGTTGGGTCTGACTGATGATTTGATCTGTATCTCCAGTAAAACCAAGTAGAAAACCTGTTTTTAATGGATCTATAACAGATGCATACAATCCTAAGATTACCGCTAAAATAAACGTAGACCCTACCATAGTGTATAAGAAAAATTTAATGGCAGCATATTGTCTTTTTTCGCCTCCCCAAATCCCAATCAAAAAATACATTGGCAATAACATAAACTCAAAGAATATAAAGAAAACCAACAAATCTAGAGAAGCAAAACAACCAAAAATAGAAGATGAAAGAAGTAGAAATAAAGAAAAATATGCTTTTTCTTTTTTATTTACTTTCCAACTGGCAATCATCGCTATGAATAAAATAAACCCAGAAAGGACAACCAACAAAACATTTAATCCATCTAAACCAAAAAACAATTCGGAACAAAATACACCATAATTACCCAATGAGAAAGAAAGCCAACTGTAATGTTCAGAAAAAGCAAGATTACTAGTATTTATACCTATTGCTGGTTGGTTCTTGAATCCAAAATAAATAAAAATTGTTAAGATAAACTGAATAGAAATAATACTTAATGCAATGTATTTTGCCCATTGTATTTTTTCTTTTGGTACAAAAAGAACAAAAGGTATAGCCAATAAAGGCAACAAAATTAATGTAGATAATATTCCCATTTTTATTTAATCCAATAAATTATCACTACCAAAAGAATAAGCATCAAAAAACTCCATATCACTTGTGACTGAAATTTGGCTCTATGAATTACTTTTGCAAATGAACCAATCTTTATACCTAACCACCCAAGTAAATTTACAAAACCATCAATCATGTTTTTATCTACCCAAGCTAATGTTTTTGCAAATATAATAGTTGAAGTTCCCAATACTTGTACAAATCCATTAATTATTTTTATATCGAAATTGGCACATAAAGTACTTACTTGCAAATTTAGGTATAAAAACACTTCTGGGATTTTATCTATTACATTTTTGTCTAATCTGCTAGTCATTTTAGAGATGTAAATGGTAGGTAATACAATCAATTTCTGTATACAGGCTTCTATATACCAAAAATGAAAAGATAAATTATACAAAGTATCATTAGATTTTACTCCTTGTTTAAATGCTGCCATTTTTCCTTTTTCAAAAAGTTGATACGCCATATACGCTCCAAAAAACATCATAGAAATAGAAAGTAATGAAACAATGGAATGGCTAAAAAGATGAGGAATGCTTGTTCTATCCAAATAATCAAAATGGGGTAGTTTTTTAAAAACCCAAGAGTCTTTTGCATCAAATGGATTGAAAGAAAAAACAGGGAAAAATGTTAAAACTGCCAAAATACATGGCGAAATTTTCATTAATAAAGATGCTTCTAATTTTTCTTTGGTTATAAAAGATTGTATTCCTTTTGGTGCATTTGTAACTGTATCTGACATTCTATTCTCTCCAAAAAACACCAATAAATATTGCCTTATCATATAAAAAGAAGTCATTGCTACTGTACTAAGAGCTAAAATGGGAATTAAAAAAGCGAAACCTCCTTTGTGATCTGCCCAATCAAAGGCATTGAGTAATATAGCATCTTTTGACAAAAATCCTGTAAAAAAAGGAACCCCTATTATTCCACACAAGGCTATGGTGTAAATCCAAAAAATAAATGGAG
>JAYVIQ010000029.1:0-4637 GCA_043770215.1 Cytophagales bacterium
ACTAAAAACCATTTCTAGAGGGTATGCCTCATTAGATTATGAGCTAATTGGATTTAGACACTCTCAATTATCTAAGTTAGATGTACTTTTAAATGGAGAAAAAGTAGATGCTTTAAGTGCTATAGTACATAGAGATAAAGCATATGATTGGGGTAAGAAATTGTGCGAAAAACTAAAAGAACTATTGCCAAGACAACAATTTGAAATTGCTATACAAGCAGCTATTGGTCAGAAAATTATTGCTAGAGAAACCGTTAAAGCATTACGTAAAAATGTGACTGCCAAGTGTTATGGTGGTGATATCTCTCGTAAACGTAAGCTTCTAGAAAAGCAGAAAGCGGGTAAAAAACGTATGAGGCAAGTAGGTAATGTAGAAATTCCTCAAGATGCTTTTATGGCTGTACTTAAATTAGATTCCTAATCTAAGTAGGTATACCCTAAATATATAATACTTTAAATAAAAGTTAGAAACCTAAAGGATGAAACTACTAGACGGAAAAGCAACAGCTCAAGAAATAAAAAACGACCTTGCCATAAAGGTAAAAGAGATAAAAATAAAAGGAGGTAAGGTACCGCATTTGGCGGCAGTATTGGTTGGAGAAGATGGTGCAAGTCTTACTTATGTAAATGCAAAAGTAAAGTCTTGCCAAGAAGTAGGCTTTGAATCTACTTTAATAAAGCTTTCTGCTGATATTTCTGAAAAAGAACTTTTACAAATGGTAGCAGACTTAAACAATAATCCTGAAATAGACGGTTTTATTGTACAAGTGCCTTTGCCTCATCATATACACGAGCAAAAAATTATTGAAGCCATAGATCCTAAAAAAGATGTGGACGGTTTTCATCCTATAAATATAGGTAAAATGGTTTTGGGTCTACCTACCATGGTGCCTGCTACACCTCTAGGAATTATGATGTTACTAGACAAAAATGGCATAGAAATTTCTGGAAAAAATGTGGTGGTTATAGGCAGAAGTCATACAGTGGGAACTCCAGTTTCTATTTTGATGTCTAGAAATACTGGAACAAATGGCAATGGTACTGTTACTTTGGCACACAGTAGAACCAAAGATTTGGCTCAAGTTGTAAAACAAGCTGATATAGTGGTAGTAGCTATAGGTAAGCCAGAGTTTGTAACCAAAGATATGGTTAAAAATGGAGCTGTGATTGTAGATGTAGGCATACATAGAATAGAAGATGCTACCAAAAAAAGTGGTTTTTCTCTTAAAGGAGATGTGAAATTTGATGAAGTTTCAGAATTATGCTCTTTCATAAGTCCAGTACCAGGTGGTGTTGGTCCTATGACCATTGCAGCATTAATGCACAATACATATTTAGCAACTTTGAAATAATACTAGAGCATAAAAAAAGTCAGCTTTTTTACAAGACTGACTTTTTTGTTTTTTTTAAATACTCAGATTAGGCTCTTTTTGCTTGGTATTCTGCAACGCCATCATGAGATTCTTTCATTGCCTCATCGCCTTTTACCCAGCCTGCAGGACAAACCTCTCCAAACTCAGAAAAATGATGCCATGCATCTACTATTCTTAAAAACTCATCTACATTTCTACCTATTGGAAAGAAGTTAACAGACTCATGTCTTACAATTCCTTCCTTATCAATGAAAAATGTACCTCTATATGCTATTGGAGCTACACCTTCAAATACTAAGTCGCCTTCATCACTATATCCGTACTGGCCAGCCAATACACCATAGTTCATAGAAATAGTCTTAGCTTCATCAGCAACTAATGGGTAAGTAACCCCTTGTATACCACCTTGTTTCTTAGGTGTTTGAAGCCACGCCCAGTGCGTTTCTACTGAATCTGTAGAGATACCTATTAACTTTACACCTCTTTCTTCAAACTGTGCTAATCTATCTTGAAAAGCGTACAATTCAGTAGGGCACACAAAAGTGAAATCTTTTGGATAGAAATACAACAATATTTCTTGTTTCCCTAAAAAATCATCTAGGTTTATTTCAGCGGTAGTACCGCCATTAATAATTGCACCCGCGTTAAACGAAGGGGCTTTTTTTCCAACTAATCCCATAAATATCTGTTTTGTAAATTTAAATACTTTTTTACTTACTCATTACTCTGAATAATTAAACAATATTAAAAATTGTTGCTAAGCTTATCAAGTAGAAATAGATTTATTTATGTTTATTTTTAAATTTCTAAAAGAGAAATTTAAAAATTAGAATGTATAAAAATTAGCCACAACTTTGGACACCTATTTTTACGCTTTAGTAAGATAGGAAACATAGTTTGGAATTTTCTCTAAATGGTAAGTAAAAGTATATATTGGAAGCGTAATTATAGCACTTTTGCTCTTCCATCCTTCCATAGGCGAACTCTGTTCTAGCATATTTTTTTAGTTAGGGCTAATGATACATCTGCCCCAAAATTAGTATTAGGCAGTATTCCATTTAATTTCCCGAATTTTTATATTAACAATACAGTAATTATTTTTGTGAGTTCTAAATCTAATCTTCATGCTCTAACCCGTGATTTAGAAGTAAATAAGGTCTAATTAACAAAAAAAAGGATGATGCTTTTTTGTGTTTAGGTCAAAAAATAGCCTAAACATAATTTCTTAATTACTTTTTAGAGTACTTAATCGCTTATCTAACAAAGAGTAAAACAACAAAGCTTCTGCCAAACCAACTATAGTAGTTTCCATGGTTTGGAAATTGCTGTTTAGATCATAAAAGACAGCTCCTGAGGAATTGAATTTTTCTAATGAATAATTTTCAGGTATTTTGAAATATTTTTTTAATTGCTCATGAGTAGATCTATCTCCTGGACCTTCTGACACCGCTCCAATTGGCGTTAAATGAGGTTGAAGAATATAAATTTGAGAATAAGTATTGCATGCACAATCTTTAATGTTTTTGGAACAAACAAAACTTTTCCCCCAATTATTAGTGCCTAAACTATAATTTAGAGTAGACCAATAGTGTGCGCTGAAGCTGCTGTCTTTTTTATTTACTTCTCTGTACAGAACGCCATTAGCTTCTGAATAAAAAGAATACAAACTGCCCCAAGTATATTTATGAGCCAGCCCCCAAATATTTCCTGTTTCTTTTGAAATCACATCAAAATTTTCCAACTCTTTTTTGTCATACAAAGAAATTCCTGCTCTTGAATGTGCCAACAGATTGCAATTACCCCAAGAACTCCAATAAGATTGCTTTGCAGCATCTTTAAAAATATACATGTCCTCTTTGTACGTGCTACTTTTTGTTAGTGCATATAGTTCTGTTGCAGCAAGTAATAGGTTATCGTAAGGCGTTTTGTCAGCATAAAATTCTTCCCAGCCTTGCTTTACCCAAAAACAAGTAGTTAGTGTTCTTGCTTTGTTGTAAATGGCTATAGCTTGTTGTTTATATACTTTTGCTCTTGAGCTATCAATTGTTTTAAAAAGCTTAGATCCTAAAGCTAAAGCGGCAGCTGTATAAGCCATTTGGGTGGCAGAAAATCCAGAATACGCCTCTCTTTGTTTGTTTAAAGCGTCAAATTCTGGTAATCTGTTGCCTTGTTGGTGGTCTTTGCTGCCACCTACTTGTAAAATAAACTCTGTACTATCTGCATAGGTTTTTAGCAAATAATCTAATCCCCAAGATGATTCATCTAATAAATCATTGAACTTGGTACCCGAATATTTTTTATGCTGAAAAAGTGCTGGATTTTGTTCGTATGCCAGTAGCATTAAGTAGGTACTGTAAGCTGTGGTTAGCGTAAATTTCAAATAATCGCCTGCATCGTACCAGCCTCCGCTCATGTTTACGTATTTTGGAAGTTCGTCTTTAGCTGCCCACTGATTGTTTTGATTGTTTTGTCTTCTAAAGACTAAACATTTTTTATCTCCTTTATGCGCTATTTTGTGATCTAAACAGGCTTCTGTACCACTTCTTTGGACTCTAAAATACCGCAATATTTCAGATGGAATAAATGAATATATATTGGTATCTATTCTAAAATGTATGCTGCTATCTTTTAGGGTAAGTATATAATCATCTATGGTTTTTGTATTTGAGATATCTATTAAATAATTGAATTTAAAAGGAGTGTGTATTCCTGTATTTGAAATAGATGCGTTTATTTGTTTGGTTTCTATAACTCCTTTTGCGTTAGATAAAATCCATTTTTCTTGGCTCAAATCTACTTCTGATAAAACGATTATTTTTTTTGGCGATTCAGGCTCATATCCTAAATGGTTGTAACGGATAAAATACTGAGCATGCAAACATGTACCAAAGCAAAAAACAGACAAAAAAACACAATGCTGTAGTACTGATTTGTACCTCATTTCTATTTTATAAAAGAATACATTTTTCATCATTAAGTTAAATATACTAAAATTATGCCCATCAAAAAATCAATTTTAAAAGTATAAAAATAGTCTAAAAACTCATTGGATAAGCAATTTAATTTAATCACCGAGTTAAAGATTTTATTGAGATTCAAAAGTATATGATGGAGTTACATTTTATTTGTACCCTTTATTTTTAAGCAATCTGGGTATAATAAACAAGAAGAAAAGTAAAGAGAATAGTTGCAATACAAAACCAGGCACAAAAAATAATTTGGTGTGTTCTAAATGATATATTTTATGAATATCCGCAATGATAC
>JAYVIQ010000030.1:0-2109 GCA_043770215.1 Cytophagales bacterium
TGACCGCAAGATGATTCTCAAATAAAATGTTTATTTTTAAACCATGTCATCAAAGTATAAAGTAGGAGAGGATGCTATTCCGCATTTCGTAACATTTACAGTTGTAGGTTGGGTAGATGTTTTTAGCAGGGAAATTTATAAAGAAATATTTTGTGAAAGCCTAAGGTATTGTCAAAAAGAAAAAGGGTTGGATTTACACGGATGGGTAATTATGACAAATCACGTACATTTAATTATAAGTAGTGAAAGAGGCAAACTTATGGATTTAGTAAGAGACATAAAGAAGTTCACTAGTAGGTCTATTGTAAAAACAATTTCAGAGAATATACAAGAGAGTAGAAGAGAATGGATGCTGAGTATGTTTAAATATATAGGTAGTCAAAACAAGAACAACACAGAATATCAATTTTGGAAACAGGATTATCATCCAATAGAATTGAACACCAATGAGAAATTGAGAGAACGCTTAAATTACTTACACCAAAATCCTGTAGTTTCTGGTTTAGTGTGGGAAGAATGGCATTATAAATATAGCAGTGCTATAGATTATATGACTAGAGAAAAAGGGATTTTAGATATAAAATATTTATATTAGTGGCTGTATGAACAATAGCTTTTTGACTTTATATTATCCTTACGGTCAGAGACCGAGAGATTTAAATCAGCACAAGTCACCCTACGGAAGACTTGCGCTAGTGGGTAAAGCACTTTGGCAAGCAGGTGTTTTTAATATTCCAATTCTAAGGCACCCAGTAACGCTTCAGTTACAAATGCTTTCAAGGAATAATTCTTATTTATTTGGATTAAAAAATTGATTTATGAATAAAATTTGGGTTATCGTGCTAATAATATTTTTTGGATGTGTAAAAAACCGTGAGAAAGTTTATTTGAAAAAGTGTGAATCTCTTAGAGAAAATAATTTCTATCACAAAGTTAGTGTTTCTGAATTAAAACAAAACTTTGATAGAAATCAACGAATATATTATTTAGGGAATGATTCATTAAATAGTTTCTTTTTTATATCGTATAGAACCAGTTTTGTACAATATGACAAAATGTATAGATGGGCACAAATGGGATTTTTAATATCTAATGATGATACTCTTAAATTAGACTCAATTTTCTCCTACAATAAAGATAAAATTGGAGTTCCTATGAAAATTGAAAATTTATAGTTACATGAAAAAATTAATTTTAATAATGACAATAATAGTGACTGGTTGTGCATATAAAGTAAAAACACCTATACTACCTGTTTCATTTATTGAAACATACCCATTGGATACAACAAAAGTTAAATACAATGGTTATTACAATTTAATTGCAGATACAATTACTTTTACTAATGGGTATAAATATACTTTTCCAAGACATATAACTGATGGATTAACTGTGTTTAACCAAAATAAGAACGTTTATATTTGTGGAGGAGCGACTCTAGATAATTCTGCTTTATCATGTGAATTTTATCAAAGTATAGTTAACTGGTCTAAAATGCACAACGAAGATTATTTAGGAAAATACACCATAAAAAATGATTCTATTTATGCTTATGCACTTGCACACATAGTAATAACAGCTGGAAGAGTGGCAGACGTATATTGCAATTATAGAGGCTTTGTAAAAAACCGAGATACAATTACCGATTGGAAAGTAATACCACCCTATTCAAAAGATTTCACAAAATTTGTTATAGAAAACAATCAAAGTCTACTAAACCCACACACGTTGTATTTTGTTAAGACAGATGCAGTAAAATGTCTGGAGATGGACTAAAAAAACCAACTAGGTGAAGTTTGTAACTTGTGACAATTGAATCAAACTGTCTGAGGCAGAAAAGTAAATCTAAAAAAAAAACAGTATATAAATTAGAAGATAAAAAAAATGAAAACTATACCCCAACTTGTCCTCGTTTAGTGAAACGTAACGAGGGATGCATGAGAAAGGCGTTTGTAACGCCAGATAATAAATAATAAGATTAAAACATAAAAAAATGAAAATACCCCCCAACTCGTCCTCGTTAAGAGAAACGTAACGAGGATGTATGAGAATGGCGTTTGCAACGCCAGCAAATAAATAATAAAATTAAAACATAAAAAAATGAAAATA
>JAYVIQ010000031.1:0-25547 GCA_043770215.1 Cytophagales bacterium
CACTTTCAAAAATTAAAACTTAATAAATTTTAAAGACCAAGAAAATGAAAAAACAGTTGATTAAAGTTGCTATACTAGCTACTGGTATGCTTGCTTTAGGAAGTTGTAACAAAGAAGAAGTAGTGGTAAAAGCAGCCACTACTCAAAATGCAATAGCAAACCGAGTAATATTTGAGTCGGTTGAAGAGTATGAAAATCTATTTGAAGACCCCAAAACAATAGACCAAAAAACAAACGAAGTTGCTGCACGCTTTGGTGCATGTAACTAAGCAGCTAAAGTTAGTACTACTTAAAAAGATGCACTTTACTCAGAAGTATTGCAAAAGATATTGAACGATGATTAAATAGTATAAATTGGCAATTGGCTAATAAAAGTAGATGTTTATAAAGAACAAGTACTTGCATTAGATGAAAAATGTTTAGACCAATACCCAGACTTAGCATAAAGTAACTTTGTATTAAAAATATTTTGGTGTATGGTACGTAAGATCAAGTAATTTCTGCGTTGCAGTCTTCAAGTAAGCCATCATCATCAGCTAGACTTAGCTGTAGAGGTAATGAAGCTGAGAATGATTCAGTCGACAAAAAGATAGAGCAAGGTAATATATTTCTTTTTTTATGTCTTTGTTAATTAGTTTATTAATTTTGTGGCATGAAAATTCAAAAACACACAGTACCGTCCATAACTTATACATTAAAAGTAGATGGCGAAATTATAGAAACTGCTGGAACAGATAGCCCATTGGTTTATTTGCATGGTGTAAATTCTATGATACCAGGCTTTGAGAGGCAGTTAGAAGGCGTAGAATTGGGAGCAGATTTTGATTTTAAAGTTACTTCTGAAGAAGGATACGGCGACATTAATCCAGATGCTTTGGTTTCTTTACCAAAATCTAATTTTGAAATAGAAGGTAAATTTGCAGATGACCTTATACAAGTTGGTGGAGTAGTTCCAATGCAAGATCAAAATGGACATCCTTTAAGAGGCATAGTCTTAGAAATTACTGAAGATTCAGTATCTATGGATTTTAATCACCCATTGGCTGGAAAAGAGTTGCAATTTATAGGGCAAGTGGTAGATGTTAGAATTGCTGCAGAAGAAGAAATTTCTCATGGCCATGTGCATGGAGAAGGCGGTCATGACCACTAAATAGTAGCTGCCTGAGTTCAATAAATCAAAACCACACCCAAAATTTAATATTTGGTTTTGGATTTCTAATATTTGCTGAACTCAGGTATTTTTTTAATTTATTGATTGTAATTTTTTTGATTTAGTAAACAAAATTTGCATTATTTCTCTTTGGTTTGTCATTTTTTTTAGATTTTTCACGGTTTATAAAAAATCCAAAACAAGCTCCGCAAATTCCTCCAATGATATGTCCAAATTGTGAGATTTGGTCATCATTAAATACAGAGATAACTTCTCTTCCAATGTAAAAAAATAACACCAAAACAAAGGTTAGAGGAATTTCTCCAGACTTGAAATTTGTTATAGATGAAAGCAAAATCATCATAAAAACAATACCACTTGCCCCCAAAATTCCCGAGTCAAATAAGAGAAGATTTAATACACCAGTAGCAAATGCAGTAATTAGAATCATAAATAAAATTTGAATAGCTCCGTACTTTTCTTCTAGTATTGGACCAAGTATTAAAATAAGTGATAAGTTAGACAATAAGTGATCCCAGTCTGCATGACCAAGAACATGGCTAAATAGTCCAAAAAAAGTAAGAAATCCAGCGTTTTCTAAACTTCCTTGGGCGGTAAATAATACTATGAAATCAGAAAAAAGAAAGTGTTTTATCAAATGGATGATTGTGCAAATTATTGTAAAACTAAGGGTTGTAGGAGAATTATAAGCAATTTTCATACTTAGTAATTTAGTATTTTATAGTAAACTACAGTTTCTGGCAAGGAAGAGTTTTTGTACACTTCTTTGCGTATAGGTGTCCCGTTTGAGTGGTAATAATAAAACTTATCGTAGTTTAGATTAGCTACTTTGTGTATTTGTTTTTCTACAATAACTCGTCCGTTTTCTGATTTTCTGTAGTACACTCTATGAAACTCTCCTTTTTGAAATTCTTCTATTCTTTGGGTAAGAATGTTGTTTTTTTGCCTATGAATTTCTTTGTAAATAAGTTTTCCGTGTACAAAGATTTCACTTTTGTAAACGGTGTCGCTGTTTGATGGGTAAATCAAAGTGCTATCTATTTGTTTTTTAGAGGCTTTGTTGAAACGAATTGTTGCATTTCCTACATAGATAAGAGTATCATTATTTAAAATCTTATTTCCCATTTTTATCAATTCGTTGGTTGGTTTTTCTAGCATATTTCTCCCTATTTGCTTTGTATACGCTTGCTCTTGGTTGTTGTCAAAAGTTTTTATGTGCCATAAATCTAGTACATCATTGTTCCATGAATAGGTTTCAACCCTTTCTAGTTTTGTATTGGTATAAAGTTTAAATGTGCCAACTCTGTTGCCTAGATATGTTATTTCACGTTTCTTGTATTCTATATCGCTGTATGGATAATGATTTTTTTTAATGATTATTCTTCCAGAGTTGTCATAATGTTCTTCTGTAAGCAACTCACCTTTTGTAATGTTGGAGTCTATAATGATACTATCGCCGAGATTGGTAAACTCATACGCTTCTATTTTTTTTATTTGATTTTTTTCTATGTCATCTTTAAACCAAAAAAACATATCTTGGTAAGGCATAACTTGCGAGTAACTTGTTATTGGATAACATAGTATGCCAAATAATAAGAACCTATACGATTTCTTTTTTATCTGATAAAAAAACAAGGCGTTTATAAAAGATTTATTTAATAGTAAAAAAGAGCTAAGGGCAATTTTTATTAAGTATGGTTGATTTTGTTTTGAAAAGAAGATTTTTGATTTTTGTTTTATTAAGTTCATTAAAACGTATTTTTATTTTGATTTTACAATCTTAGATTATTGCACTTAAATTCCACTGCAAAATGCATTTATTAGGTTTAAATCACATTTAAGTTTCAATTTTATATTTACTTGGTATACGTCCTAGCAGTTTACAGCTTGAAGACAATGATATGATGATTTTGCGTGAGTGATAGGAGTGGAGCTCTTTTTTGCATTTTTGGAGCAAAAAAAGCGGGAACGAAAAGCACGGTGCTTTAGTACACGCCCAAACCTTAGTTTTCTGAATACAATTAATGCCAAAATTTTTCTACCTTATCTTTTTTAGTAAACCCTTATTAAATATCTTTATTAATAAAGTTAAGCTATAATACTTTTATCTTTACAGTTGTTAATAAATATTCTGCATGCTAGAACAAAAGTTGAAAGCCATAATAAGAGATGTACCTAATTTTCCAAAAGACGGTATAATTTTTAAAGACATAACTCCCATTTTGTCTTATCCAGAGGTTTGCAATGCAATTGTAAATGATTTGGTGCTGAATGCTAAAAAGTTAGAGGTAGAAGTAATAGCAGGTATAGAAGCTAGAGGTTTTTTGTTTGGCCCATTGATAGCACAGAAAATGGGTATTCCTTTTGTGCCTTTGCGTAAGTCTGGCAAGCTCCCTTACAAAAGTTATAAAGTAGACTATAATTTAGAATACGGAACGGCTTCTTTAGAAATGCACGAAGATGCCTTTACTAAAAATGCAAGGGTACTCATTCATGATGATTTATTGGCAACTGGTGGTACTGCATTGGCTGCTGCAGCATTGGTTCAGAATATTGGGCAGGTGGTAGGGTATTCTTTCTTGATAGATTTAGAGTTTTTGTCTGGAAAACAGTTGCTTTCTTCAGTGACTAGCTCTATTTATTCTATTGTTAAGTATTAGTTTATCTTAATTAAAATGGAAAAGTTAAATTTTTTATAAAATCTTATCAATCGTTTTATAAGGTTTGTGTTACTTATGCTATTCATAACTACAATTTTCTTGTAGTTTCTGACAAAAAGCACGTATTTTTGTATCTCTGATATGAAAATCTTTCTAAAATCTTTTATTATTATTTTATTTATTGGTAATCAGTTACTTAATGCTCAACAATTGGTGCAATTAGGCAAGATTAATAAACCAATAAAAGTAGATGGTGCATTAGATTCTTTATGGAATGAGTTTGAAGTGTTGACGGATTTTAAAAAATCTGCACCAATAGACAGTGGTTTGGCATTATCTAAAACAGAAGTTAGAATCTGTTATGACAACAAATACTTTTATGTTTATGCCAAATGCTATGAATCTAAAAAAGGGAAACATATTGTTCAGTCTCTAAAAAGAGATTTTTCTTACCCAAGAACAGATGCGTTTGTAGTCTTTATAGATCCTTTTGATGATGGAGTAAATGGATTTAGTTTTTCTTGTAATCCATACGGCGCACAAAGAGAAGGGCTTTTAGAATCTGGAGGAGCACAAGGAGTAACAACAAGTTGGGATAATAAATGGTACTCTGCCACACAAGTTTCTGATACAGTTTGGACAGTAGAAATGGCAATTCCTTTTAATTCATTAAGGTTTAATGAAAAGAACAAAACCTGGGGAATTAACTTTTCTAGAAACGACCAAAAAAATAACGAAATATCTACCTGGGTACATGTGCCTAGAAATTTTAATGTAGCAAATTTAGCATTTATAGCAGATGTAAATTGGGCTGAAACACCCCCAGCAAACGGAAAAAACATAAGTATCATTCCGTATATAACCACAGGTGCCAATAACAATGATTATTTTGTAGATGGAGGCTTGGATGCAAAAATTGGGTTGTCTACTTCTATGAATTTAGATTTAACTGTAAACCCCAATTTTAGTACAGTAGAGGTAGATCAGCAAGTAACAAATTTGGATAGGTTTGAAATTTTTTTTCCAGAAAGAAGGCAATTTTTTATAGAGAATAGTGATTTGTTTAGTTCACTAGGTTCTGCCAATACTAGGCCTTTTTTTAGTAGAAGAATAGGCATAGGCAAGGATTCTTTGGGCAATACTGTGCAAAATCCTATTTTGGGAGGCGCACGAGTTTCTGGTAAATTAAATGATAATTGGAGGTTGGGTGCTATGAGTATACAGACCTCTAACGGCAAAAATAATCTTTTGAGTCCTGAGAATTTTAGCATAGCCTCTGTTCAAAGAAAGTTGTTTAAGCGCTCTACTGTTGGTGCATTTTATTTAGATAAAGAGGTCTTTAATCCCCAAGGCAATTACTTAAAGAATAATTTTGTAAGAATTGCAGGCTCAGAACTTAATTTTAATTCTTCTGATAGCAAATGGATAGGGAAAACCTATGTGCATACATCTATAGATTCTACTAAAAAAGTAGGGTTAAACCAAGGCATGTCATTTAGCTATAGTACAAAATTTTTAAATTTTGGTTTGATTCAAGAATTGGTATCCAAAGATTATAATTCTGAAGTAGGCTTTGTAAGACGAAAAGACTATTTGTACATAAAACCAAACATGGAGTATATTTATTACCCCAAAAAAACTAAATTTATTTATCATGATATTGGTGGAGGTTCGCACGCTTACTTTGGACCCAACTCAAAAGTAAATGATGCTACTCATTACGTGTTTTACAAAAACCAATTGCGTACCACAGCAGTAATGCAACTTACCTATTCCAATAGTTATTTACAACTTCAAAAACCCTTTGACCCAAGCGGATCTGGAGGATTAAAGTTATTGGCTGGAACATCCTATAGATGGCAAACGATTACATACCATTACACCAGCAATGAGCGTAAATCTTTGTTTTTAGACATTACAACCACTGGCGGGCAGTACTTTAATGGAAATAGATACGCAATATCTGGTAGTTTAAGATACAGGATTATTCCTAAATTTGTATTTAGTTTTAATTATAGTTTTAATAAGATTATTTTACCAAAACCTTATAAATCAGTAGATTGGGTGTTACTTGGTCCTCAGTTAGAGTTTTTATTTACAACCAAATTATTTTGGACAACTTATTTCCAATACAATCAGCAACTAAACAATATAAACGTAAATTCTAGACTTCAATGGAGGTTTAAACCTGCTTCTGACTTATTTATAGTCTATACAAATAATTTTTTACCCGAAACTTTTGCCAATAAAAGTAGGGGCATAGTTGTAAAATTCACCTATTGGTTTAATATTTGACAAAATTATTGTACAAGATGAGATTAACAGTAAAAGAAATACGCCAAGCCACTGCAGATTCAGTGGTTCTTACTTTCGAAAAGCCTACAGAATCATTTAATTATCATTCTGGACAGTACCTAACAGTAGTTTTAGATATAGATGGAGAATCTGTTAGAAGAGCATATTCTTTATGTTCATCTCCATTTGTAGATGAGTTTCCTTCTATAGGCGTTAAAAGAGTAAAAGGGGGGAAAGTTTCTAATTATATTAATGATAACATTAGAATAGGTTCAGAAATAGAAGTATTGCCTCCTATGGGCAATTTCAAATGCGAAGTGGAGTCTAACGGTCAAAGAAGCATTGTATTGATGGGTGGTGGTAGCGGTATGACACCTTTGATTTCAATTTCTAAAACAGTTTTGTCACAAGAAACAGCCTCAGTAGTAACTCTTGTAAATGTAAACTTAAATAAAGAGAATAGTCTTTTTGTAGATGATTTATTGCACCTTAAAACAGAATATGGAGTTCGTTTTAGAGTACTAGATCACTTTGTAGAAGAAGAAGTAATTACCAAAAAAGGGCTTTTTAGAAAAGAAGTATTGGCACAAAAAGGATTGCCAAGCAAAGATACTTTATATAATTATTTAGAAGTATTGGGCATAGAATCATCTGACGAGAATGTATGCTATTTGTGTGGTCCATCTGGTTTAATGGATTCTAGTGAATTAGCTCTTAGGGCTGTGGGTATTGATAAATCTAGAATAAAGAGAGAGAGCTTTGTGGCAGATTTAAGCAAATCTAACCAAGAGGCATTAAGTTTTGAGGGCTCAAGTGAAGTAACTATCCAAATTATGGGAGATTCTCATGTTATGAAAGTTCAGAACAAAGCTATTTTGCAATCTGGTTTAGAAAACGGTATAGAAATGCCATTTAGTTGCCAAGCCGGTTTGTGTACTGCATGTATGGGTAAATGTACAGAAGGTGTAGTAGAAATGGAGTTTTCTGACGGATTGACACAAGAACAAATAGAGCAAGGATATGTTTTGACTTGTGTGGGTCATGCAAAATCTGATAAAGTGACTATTGTTTTCGAATAAGATACATGAGTCAAATTAAATTTTGGATAAAAGCGGCAAGGCTTAGAACCTTGCCATTGGCACTTTCTTGTACTTTTACAGGTTCTTCTTTAGCTGCAAAGCTAGGGCAATTTGATTTTTATATTTTTGCTTTTGCCATACTTACTACTATTTTTTTGCAAGTGTTGTCTAATTTTGCAAATGATTATGGCGATTTTAAAAACGGTGCAGATTTAGTAAAAGACAGATCTGACCGTATGCTTAGTAGTGGAAATATATCCGAAAAATCTATGAAGATAGGTTTGATACTCACAACAGTTTTGACTTTTTTCTCTGGTTTTATTTTACTGCATTTAAGTTTTGGTTTAAATCAGTGGCCAACTTTTTTAGGAATGCTTCTTTTGGGCGTTGGTGCTATATGGGCAGCAATAAAGTATACAACAGGCAGTAATCCGTACGGATACAAAGGTTTAGGAGATTTGTTTGTATTTTTGTTTTTTGGTTTGGTAGGAGTTTTTGGCACTCAATTTTTGTTTTGTGGCTTTCAAACTTTATACTTATCAACGTTTTACTATGCTCTTATTATTGGGTTTTTGTCAGTCTCAGTGCTTAATTTAAATAACTTACGAGATATTGAAACAGATGCTTTAGCTTCAAAAATAACTATACCTGTACGTTTGGGGTTTCAGAAAGCAAAAGTATACCATTATTGGTTGCTGTTTCTTTCTTGGTTGTTTTTGTTTCTTGTCATTTTTTTAGAATATAGCCATGCAAAACTATTTTTGCTATTGCCAGTTTTTTTTCAAATCAATCATTTGGTTGTTGTAAAAAAATGTACTCAACCACAGTTGTTAGATAGTGAGTTGAAAAAAGTAGCCTTGAGTACATTTGCTATTTCGTTGATATTATTTGTAAATAGCTTTTTTTAGCCTAAAGTAGTAATATGTTATGTTTTGAATTTAATCCAAAATAATAGCCAATTTACAAATAATAGCTATTTCAGTACTATACGTTTATATCAAAAGAAAACATTCCATTAAGTTAGCAAGATGTTTTTAAATCACTCCTACTTTCAAAATTGTTTTTATAATCGTGTAGTTTTTCTATTTCAATATCTTCGTAATCATTCTTCTCAAACACTATGGAAGAAAACCTAACAAAAAATCTATGAATGTCTGCAGAACTGACGATTTTTTTACAACTGAAAAACTGCCTGAAAAAAATGGAGTATGTAAAATTATGTTGTCTCACCCATTGATGAACTCTTATGCGTTTAAGTAACTTTATTTGTTTCTTTTTCTTATAATTCAATGTGAATATCCGCAATGATACCAGTACTATTATTTTTTTGCGAAAAGGATAGAAGGGGAGCTCTTTGTTGCTTTTTCAGCAAGAAAAGCGAGAGCGTAGAGCCTGACTCGGTAGGGTTTCGCCCAAAATCACTAATCAATTCCGCTACTGGTACAATTATGGATATTCACATAATTCAATTAAATAGAGGAAATCTATACAGCATTATGAGAAATAATTTTTGTGGATTTAGTTAAAAAGTAAGTTAAATAAATTTGAGCAACTTGTTATTTATTTATTTTTCATTCAGATCCATATAAAATAATTTTTAATTAGAAAACAAGAATAGGTCAAAACACAAAAAATAAAGTAAAAGTTTGAAAAACACATCATTTTATATTCAAATTATTAAGACTAGCAATTAGTTGTTTTCTATTTTCGAATCAAAGGTATCATTTATCTTACTATCATTTAATGAGTCATTTTTTTGATTCAATATGGATAGTTCTTGACTAAGATCTTTTATTTGAGATTGCAGTTTAGAGATGATTACTGAAATATGTACTAAAAACAACAAAATTGAAAAAATAGCAATTAAGAACAAAAGAGCTGGGGCATAGAAAACGCCAAGTTGGTTTGCTATGAAATCTAAAAAAGGAAGATTGAAATTTAAGAATAACAATACAGCCGAAGTGAAAAGCCAAATTATTGAATATTCTTCTCTTATTTTTCCTTTAATAATAAGATTAAATACAAAAGCTAAAAATAGAAATATAGCTATACAAGAAAAGATAAGTAATTTCATAATTTATTTTTCAATCTTAAATATAAACAAATATTTGCCAGTGTCACTTTTGCCATATAATATATAGTTTTAAAAGACCTAATTGAAGACACTCCTCCTTGTCTTTCTTTCATAATAACTGGAACCTCTAAAATTGTCAATTTGTTTAGACTAAACAATATAATAGCCTCTGGTTCTGGATATTCATCTGGGTAATATTTACAAACAAGTTTCAGAGCTTCGGCATTAATTGCTCTAAAACCAGAAGTTGAATCAGTTATATTTAAACCAATTAGAAACCTATTTAGATATTGTATATAAACAATTCCAATTCTTCTTAAAAAACTAGATTGAAAACCTTTATAATGTATAAATCTTGATCCTATGGCTACATCACAAACTTGCTCTAAAATAGGTTTTACAATTTTTTCTATTTGATCTACAGGATGTTGTCCATCACCATCTAGTTGAATTGCAACATCAAATTTATTTTTTAAAGCATATTTATAACCTGTTTGTACTGCTCCACCTATACCCAGGTTTATAGGTAGATTAAGAATCGTAACATTCAAACTTTGTAAAATATGTAGAGTGTTATCTTTAGAACAATCATTTACGGCTATTATCGTTAAATCAAATGCATCAAATTTTTTAGATTTAATTTCATTTATAACACTTTCAATTGCTTCTTGCTCATTGTAACAAGGTATTATTACAGCCACTTTATACTTATTGATCCCTCTTTCCAATTTTTGCATCATTGTAATTTGGCTTAACAAATAACTCCTCTAAGTGATTTCTTTCATCATTATCAACTTCGTCCTCTTTAATTATATACCATAAAGACTCTTTTGTCATCGAATCCCAATGCATTAGATAGTTATGGTAACTCTCTGTAAACCAAAGATTAATGTAAATCATTGCTGAAATTAAGGGCAATGTGATAATGCTAATCCAATTTTTTTTAAGCAATAAAGTATAAATTGCAGCTAAACCAATTCCTAATAAAGGATATGATTGTACATAAGCTCTCATGCCAAAGCCTCCTCCAAACCACCAATCCCACCAACAAGATAATATAAAGACATTTATTAAAAAAAAGAGTAATACGCTCCAGAAGTAACTTTTTCTGAATTTACACAAAATAAGTGAGCCTATTGTTAATAAAAAAGCTAAAGGGGTGTACAAAAACCATCCTTTTCTATAGCTAAACCATTGATTTAATATTTGAGGATCCGACCAGAAAAAACCTTCTTCTTTTCCATAGCTATAAAAGAAAAGCTGCCCTGTATTAATTTTCCAAAATAAAATTTGTGGTATCCAAGGAATAATAAAACAAATAAATAACAGGATTAAATTTATAGGGGATTTGAAAAAAGGATTTATTATTTTTAGGTTCAATTGTTCTTTATTATTGACCCCAATAAAAAAAAGAGGCAAAAGAATAATAATTTCATTTGGTCTGATAAGAGTTGTGATTCCAACAATAAAAGATATAATTGCTGCATATTTTATTTCTTTTGTTTCATGCCAACGTACTGAAAAATAAATAGCAAGAGATACCAAACAGAATATAAAACTATGTGGGAATGCGGGTTCTTTGAGAGTATAAAAAAATAAGTTAGTTCCAAAGTATATAGAGAAAATAGTTATACCTGAAACAAAGTCAGAAAAATAATAGATTAATGCTTTTCGGTAAAAAAATAAAGCAATAATCATATATATTTGGATAAGATAAGTCATTGATTTTTGGTAAGGATAAGAAATACCATCTTCGGGATAATTATTAACTTTTGCCCAAATATGTCCAGTAATGAAGCCAGGTGAATACAAATAAGATAGACCCATTGTAACTTTTGGTACTTGAGTATTTATTTTTGTAGGTGTAAGCCAATAACCGTGATAATTTTCTTTAAATTTAAAATCATCATGAATAAAAAAAGTTTTTAAGTAACTGTAATGTTGGTCAGGATCAGAAGAAAAAATTTTTGTGTCCCTTGCCCAGTAATTAACATTGAATAAACCATATAAAGAACAAAATAATACAATAAAGATCGAAAAATATTTGTTAAAATATTTTTTAAGAATTTCTATAATCACTCTCATTTTTTTTTTAATCTTGAAATTACATTAAATATAACAAATAAAAAAGATTTACTAAATTTTACAAACGTTTCTTGATATAGAACTTGAATAGCGTTTAAGTTATATATTAATAAATGTGAATATTCGTAATTGTACCAGTAGTGGAATTGATTAGTGATTTTGGGCGAAACCCTATCGGGTCAGGCTAATTGTTATTGTTTTTTGCTTAAAAAGCAAAAAAGAGTACAGCTTAGGTCTTTTTCGCTAAAAAACAATAGGAACTGGTACTATTGCGGATACTCACATTTAATTTTAATTTAAGCCTGTATTTCAAGTTTTTTTGAAAATAACTTTAAAAATTTAATCTGTGATTTTTTTGTCTTTAAGCGTTTAAATGTACAAAAGTAAAGATTCTCAATTAAATAGATAGCTAAGTCAAAGCTAAAATCAATAAACTGGAAATTTAAGCCTTTCAGATTAACAAATTTATTATTTATGGATTAGAAATAATATATAAATCATGCATTTAAATCAACTTTAAGCAAAAAAAAATAGATTTTTCAGCTTCTATGAATAACTTTAGGAAGTATTAGTTTTATGTAAAAAATGGTCTAATTCCAATTTTATAAATCACTTTAAGAAAAAAATTAAAAATAAAAAATATTATGCCAGAGTTCAAATTCCAAAAACCGTATCCGCTAAAACAAGAGGCTACTGAGTACGATTTAATTACCACAGATTTTATACAAACCATAGAGTTTGAAGGTAGAAAAATTCTAAAAGTTGATCCTAAGGCATTAGAAATAATTGCAGAAAGAGCATTGGCAGATGTTTCCTTTTATTTGCGTACCTCTCATTTAAAAAAATTAGTTAAGATTTTAGAAGATCCTGAAGCTACTGATAATGACCGTTTTGTGGCTTACACTTTGCTTCAAAATGCAAGTACAGCTGCAGAGGGGAACTTACCCTCATGTCAAGATACTGGCACAGCCATAGTTATGGCAAAAAAAGGTGAAAATGTTTGGACAAATTCTGACGATGAAGAAAGTCTTTCTAGAGGAATTTACAACACATACCAAGAAAGAAACCTTAGATATTCTCAAATAGTACCTTTGAGTATGTTCGAAGAAAAAAACTCTGGCACCAACTTACCGGCCCAAATAGATATTTATGCTGAAATGGGCAACGAATATAAATTTTTATTTCTTGCCAAAGGAGGTGGGTCTGCAAACAAAAGTTATTTGTACCAACAAACCAAAGCTTTGCTCAATGAAAAAAGTTTAAGTGAGTTTGTCCGTACCAAAATTAGTGATTTAGGAACCTCGGCTTGCCCTCCGTACCATCTAGCTTTGGTTATTGGAGGCACAAGTGCAGAAGCAAATTTAAAAGCTGTAAAGCTTGCTTCTGCTGGGTATTATGATGAGCTACCAACCGAGGGAAATGAAGGAGGACAAGCATTTAGAGACTTAGAGTGGGAAGAAAAGGTCCAAGAGATATGTCAGAAAAGTGAAATTGGCGCTCAATTTGGTGGTAAATACTTTACACATGACGTGCGTGTGATTCGATTGCCAAGGCATGCTGCATCATGCCCCGTAGGCATGGGGGTTAGTTGTTCTGCTGATAGAAACATAAAAGCAAAAATTACAGAAAAAGGGCTTTTTATAGAAAGATTAGAAAAAAATCCGGCTCAATTTTTACCAGCTAAACCGCCACATTTAGAAAAACCTGTGGAAATAGATTTGGATATGCCCATGGAAGATATTTTAAAAGAATTGACAAAATACCCTATAAAAACAAGATTGAATTTAAGAGGGACTTTGATTGTAGCTAGAGATATTGCACATGCTACAATAAAAAATTTGATAGATAGCGGCAAACCAATGCCAGATTATTTTAAAAACCATCCAATATATTATGCTGGTCCTGCAAAAACGCCTCAAGGTATGCCATCTGGTAGTTTTGGACCTACAACGGCAGGTAGAATGGACTCTTATGTGGCTGAATTTCAAAGTATGGGAGGATCTTTGGTTATGTTGGCAAAAGGCAATAGATCTAAAGCCGTAACAGATGCTTGTGCAAAGTTTGGTGGGTTTTACTTAGGCTCTATAGGTGGGCCAGCGGCAATATTAGCCAAAGAAAATATAAAATCTGTAGAATTAGTAGACCTACCAGAGCTAGGTATGGAAGCTGTACGTAAAATACAAGTAATTAATTTTCCAGCATTTATTATTTGTGATGATAAAGGAAACAATTTCTTTGCAAACTTGTAAATGCTTAGTTACAAGGTTACTTTTCATAGCAAAAGTAACCTTGTAACCTTTACCTTGAAAAAGTCTATAAAACTATGAATCCTAAAGTAGAAGAGTATCTAGGCAATGCAAAAAGATTTAATACAGAATTACGTGCATTAAGAGAGATTTTGCTTGAGTGCGGACTTATAGAAGAGTATAAATGGCGTACTCCATGTTATACTTTTCAGAATACAAATGTGATCATATTAGGAGAGTTTAAAGACTATTGTGTATTAAGTTTTTTAAAAGGTGTGTTGCTACACGATCCTCAACAACTTTTGATAAAACCAGGGGAGAACTCACAGTCTGTGCGTTTTTTAAAATTTACAGATATAAAAGACATCAATGCACTAGCTCTTATTATTAAGTCATATATTTTTGAAGCGCTAGAAATAGAAAAGCTAGGTTTGAAAGTAGATTTATCTGAAAGTAAAAATTTGATTTATCCTTTAGAATTTCAACAAATATTAGAAGAAAACCCAGACTTTAAACATGCTTTTGAATCACTAACTCAGGGTAGGAAAAGAGCATACAATATGTTTTTTTCTGAACCTAAGCAATCTAAAACAAGAGAAAGTAGGGTCTACAAATACATGCAACAAATTTTAAATGGCAAAGGAATACATGATTGTACTTGTGGATTATCCAAAAGACCTCCGTCTTGCGATGGGTCGCATAAGCACAAACATTTATAAAAGCAGAATTAAATCTTTTATCCCATTTATTTAATATCATTTGGCAATTCATGATAAAAAAAGTTTTATTCTTAGTATCTATTTTTCTCCATATCTTTTGTTTTTCTCAAAGCAAAGAAGAAAAAGAAGGCGACAAAGCCTTTGATTTACAGGATTTTGAATCGGCAAAAAACTGGTACAAACAAGTATTTGCAAAAACACCAGAAAGTATAAAAATAAACAGTCGACTTTCGCTTTCTTATTTAGAACTTTTCCAAGGCAACAACGCTTTAAAACACATAAACATGGTATTTCAAAAAGACAGCATACACACTAAAGAAATGCTTTACACCAAAGCAAGATGTCTGCAACTCACACATCAATTTGATTCAGCAGCCATTTATTATAAGAAATCAGATCCTCTAAATGCTAATAAAAGAGATGTTTCAAAAAAAATTAAAGAATGTAGCTTTGGAATACTTGAAATGGCTAGTCCCAAAAACTTTAAAATAAGAAACATAAACCAAGTAAACAGCAAAGCGCACGAAATAGCCCCTAAAATAACGGCAGACTTTAGAAAAATGTATTTTACATCTCAAAGGAGCAATACTGCTACACCAGAAAACATCTATCTGTCTGAAAGTAATGGCGGAGCCTGGACTCCACCAATAAATATTGGTGAACCTATAAACACTGAAACAGTAAATGATGCATGTGTAGGACTAAGTCCTGATGGTCAGACCATGTACGTGTACAAAGGAGTAAACGGCGGAGACATATACGAAAGTGAATTAAAAGGTAAAAAGTGGTCTGTGCCAAAGCCTATGCCTTTTAATACAATACACAGAGAAACAAGCATTTGCATAAGTCCAGATGCCAGAACATTGTATTTTACTAGACAATTACTAGATGAAAAAGGCGCCAAAATTGGCAATTCAGACATATTTTATTGTCGTAAAAACATAAATGGCGAATGGTCTAAATCTGTGAAAATGGGGTCTAATATTAATTCAGAGTACGACGAAGAATCGCCATACATGCATCCAGATGGCAAAACATTTTATTTTAGTTCAAAAGGACACTCATCTATGGGCGGTTATGATGTTTTTAAGTCAGAGGCAATAGGGTTAGATTGGTCTATGCCTGTTAATCTTGGTTATCCTTTAAACACAGCAGCAGACGAACGTAACTTTGTGATTTCTGCAAACAATGATTATGCTCTATACGCTGCCCAACATGAAAACCAAGGGATGGGGGGGTTAGACATCTACATCATTACTATCCCTCCAACAAAAAAACCAGATCTTGCCTTGCTTTCTGGCAAAATAACAGATGAATTGTCTGGTGAGCCAATTGAAGCAAAAATAACAATTACAGACAATGATTTAAATGAAATAGTGGCAGAATTTCATAGTAATGCTTCTACAGGGGAATACTTAGTTTCTTTACCTTCGGGCAAAAATTACGGCATAAACATAGAAAAAACATTGCATGTATTTTATTCAGAGAACATCTATCTAAAAGCTAACTCTGGATTTGTACCCCATCAAAAGAATATTCAAATGCCAAATCTTAGCAAAGGTTCTAAAATGATTTTGCGAAATATATTTTTTGCAAATGCCAGTGCCCAATTGTCGGCAAGCTCTAATGCAGAATTAGATAAACTATATAAATTAATGATGGATAATCCATTAATGAGAATCCAAATATTAGGACATACAGATAATATAGGTGAGCAAAATGCAAACCAAGTATTGTCCCAAAAAAGAGCAGAATCAGTAGCTAAATACTTAATAACAAAAGGTATAAATCCTAATAGGCTTCAAAGCAGGGGTTTTGGCAGTAGTAAACCACTAACTAATAATACAAACGAAGAAGATAAAGCCAAAAACAGACGTACTGAATTTATAATTCTATAATACTATGAATATATTTTATAAAGAAAATGAAATTTTTGACAAGATAGATTTTTCTGCCAATGCATTTGAACCCATGGAGTATGAGAATTGTAATTTTATTCAGTGCAATTTTGGTGGAGTAAACTTATCTAGAACAAAGTTTGAAAATTGTACTTTTGATACCTGCAATCTGAGTATGGTAAAATTAGCAGATACGGCTTTTAGTTCATGTAAATTTAAAAATTCTAAGCTGCTAGGGGTACATTTTGAAGACTGCAACAGTTTTGGATTTTCTGTTGTTTTTCAAAACTGCATACTTTCTCACTCTTCATTTTATAAATGCAAACTAAAGAGAAATGTATTTACAGAATGCCAACTAGAGGAGGTAGACTTTACAGAAGCAGACTTAAGCTTTGCCAGCTTTATAGATTGTGATTTAAAAAATGCAAAGTTTGAACGTTCATTACTTGAGAAATGTGATTTCAGAAAAGCTAAAAATTATCTTTTTAGACTAGATCAAAACAAAGTAAAAGGAGCCAAATTTTCTTTGCCAGAAGTTTTGAAATTATTTTCTATTTATGCTATAGACGTAGAGTAATGTGCTTTAAAGTGAGTATTTTATCATTATTTTTTAATCTTTAGAATAAAACTTAAATAAAACATACACGCACCTCAAGATGATTTGCCTGGGCGAGTTTTAGGAGATAAAATAGCCAAGAAGACAATAGATTTAATAAATAATTATTTTGCTGGAAGTATTATATCTTCTAAGAACATTGAAAAAAATAAAGCGTTTTGTCCTAACCCAATTAAGAATACTGATTTACTTTCAATAGATTTACAAATTAATATAAAAGGAGACAAAATTTCTATTGTAAACTTGAGCGGCAAACAAACCCTAACCACAGATTACAAGCAAATTAGTAATCAGTTGATGTTTATATACCTATAAATATAATTGGTTTTTATAGTATAAAACTTAGTCAAGCGGATAAAATAAGTTTATTTAGCCTTTTTGTAAAACCATAAATGAAGGTTTAAAAGAGGCAATAGATGTCAATTATAAAAAATAGTAAACGTACAATTGGTACAATAAATCAAGTGAAAACAACATGTTATTAAGAAAAAAAATACCTTTAGGTTATGTCTATTCGCTTATAAAATACAGATTATTTATTGTCATGTTCATTGCAGGAACTATTTCATTTTTTGATCAGTATTTTAAAGATTGGGGGATATCCTTTGGTGAGTCAGGCATAATACCTGTATGGTTGCCAGGTCTTTTAGGCACACTAATAGCGCTTGTTTTAGCTTTTAGAACAAATCAAAGTTATGACAGGTGGTGGGAAGCCAGAAAATTATGGGGCGCAATTGTAAATGACTCTAGGTCTCTTGTAAGAGAAGTAAATTACTTAAATAATAGAAATGTAAAGCCTGAAAAACATAGGCTTTTTGTTTTAGAAATGAGTGATTTAACAGTTCTTTGGTTGCATATTTTAAAAGATTCACTTAGGAATTTAAATTTAAACAAACATGACTTTATGCTTATGAAACTAGGCATTAGAAATCAAAGTAATTTATGCCATGCTATTTTAGATAAAATGCAAGAATTGGTTCAAGATGCTTATGATGAAGGTATAATAAATGATTTTCATCAAACAAAAGTAACTCAAACCATAAATAATTTAGGGGTAAGTATGGGAGGGTGTGAACGTATAAAAAATACTGTTTTCCCACAGTTGTATGCTAGCACCATTGATTTTGCTATTTGGTTATTTGTTGTTATTTTTCCTATTGCCTTTAGAGATCCCAATGAATATGTAGAGTTTCCAATAGTAGTTTTGGTTTCTATGGTATTTATGATGTTAGAAAAAGTGGGCATACAGATACAAGACCCATTTCAAAATAGACCTACAGATGTACCTATGGATACCATAGTGTATGGATTAGAGAAACTGGTTAGAGAAAATGAAGACTCTGAATTACCAACACCATTGAAAGATTATGAGTTCTATGAATTGTAAATCAAAAAAAATACCTTTTTTAAGTTTATTATAAATATTAGTCAAAAAGAAAGGTGATTTCTTTAAGTCCATATTCAAGTACTCCACCATTGCTATTTGAAATCACCAATTCACCAGTGTCTTTTACACCAATAATTTCACCCAAAAAAAAATCGCCAGTTATGTTATCTTGGTAAGACCTTATTTTTTTAAACCCCATAAGCTTAGTCAAATAATCAGATTTCAAAATATGAACATCACCCAAAGAAAATGATAGGTATCTTTTGTTTAAGCTACGCAATAAAAAACCAAGTGCTTCTTCTATTTCATACTTTTCGTTTGTTTCTATTGCCAACGAAGTAGCTCTTGGCAGATTAAATTTTAGCTGATTTATATTTAACCCAATACCAACTATTGTATTAGCTACAAATGAATCCTTTACTTGGTTTTCTATCAAAACACCACCAATTTTTTTGTTGTTGTAATAAATATCATTGGGCCATTTTAGTTGTAAAAGACTTTTGTTAGGCAAAAACTCCTCTAAAAAATCATAAATAGCCAAGCTTACAAAATAATTTAAACTGAACTGATGTTTTATATCTAAAAGAAAGGGTTCAAGATAAAATGAAAAGGTTAAATTCTGATTGGGTTCAGATTCCCATACGTTTCCCCTCTGACCTCTGCCACTGGATTGTATTTTTGCACACACTACTTCCCCAGAAACGCAATCATTCTTCATTTTTTCCTTTAAAAATTGGTTTGTAGAGTGACAACTTGGCAGTATTATAACTTTATTTCCTATTAGCATGTTATTTGATTGTATATTAAAACTAGAATTGATAGTAAATCAATGCTAAATTATTAAATTTACTGATTAAATATTTATTAGTGGCAAATTCAGATCAATTAGTTAGCGCAATAGTAAAAGGTATACAAGAAAAAAAGGGTGAAAAGATTACCATCATCAACCTTAAAAAAATTCCAAATGCCATTACAGATTATTTTATCCTTTGTACAGGTAGCTCAGATACGCATTTATACTCAATTGCAGATTCTATAGATGACGAAGCAAAAAAAGAATTAGACGAGATTCCATGGTCATCTGAAGGAAAGTCAAACAGAGAGTGGATTATTTTGGATTATTCTAATGTAGTAGTACATGTTTTTAAAAGAGAACCAAGAGAAAGATACAATTTAGAGGGTCTTTGGGGTGACGGTGAAATAATTAATATTGGCGAAGCACAAGAAAAACTATAAAATGGCAAACGACAAAAGCAAGAAAATTTTGGGCAAAACCCCAAAATCACCAAAGTCTAATCTTTCTATTTTCCTCATAGGATCTGTTCTTTTACTTATGGTAGGGTTATTTATGTTTAAGTCTCCTAGAGTCATAGACATTTCTGAAACTACTCTAAAACAAATGGTTTTAGCGCATGATGTAGAAAAAATAGATGTTGTAAACGGAAATCATGTAGATGTCACGCTAAAAAAAGCAGCAGTATCTAAGCCGTTGTACAAAAAGTTTGAACAGAAAGAGTTTCCATTAAACTACGAAACCAAGCCTCACTTTAGGTATCAGTTGCTAAATTTAGAGCAGTTTATGATAACTTATGCAGATTGGACAAAGAACTACTCAGACACAGACAAGATAACTCTAGACAGAAAAGATGAGGCAGATTTAATGGAAAGCTTCTCTAGTTACTTTTTCTTAATTCTAATCATTGTTTTATTTATTTTTATGATGCGTAGAATGTCAAGTGGAGGTGGTCCTGGTGGTCAAATTTTTAATATTGGCAAAAGCAAAGCGGCTTTATTTGACGCAGATAATAAAGTGAAAATTACTTTTTCTGATGTAGCAGGTCTTGAAGAAGCTAAAGAAGAAATTTATGAAATTGTTGATTTCTTAAAAACACCAGGAAAATTTACAAAGCTAGGTGGTAAAATTCCAAAAGGAGCGCTCTTGGTAGGTCCTCCAGGTACAGGTAAAACATTATTGGCAAAAGCAGTTGCTGGCGAAGCAGGAGTACCCTTCTTTTCTTTATCAGGATCAGATTTTGTAGAAATGTTTGTAGGTGTTGGTGCTGCCCGTGTAAGAGATTTATTTAAACAAGCCAAAGAAAAAGCACCTTGTATTATTTTTATAGATGAAATAGATGCAGTAGGAAGAAGCAGAGGCAAAGGCTCTATGCCAGGAGCTAATGACGAAAGAGAAAATACCCTGAATTCATTATTAGTTGAAATGGATGGTTTTGGTACTGACTCTGGTATAATTATACTAGCAGCTACCAACAGGCCAGATGTATTGGACTCTGCATTATTAAGACCAGGAAGATTTGATAGACAGATAAGTATTGACAAGCCAGACATAATAGGTAGAGAAGCCATTTTCAGAGTACATTTAAAACCTTTAAAGCTTTCTAAAGAAATTGATTCTAAAAAACTTTCTGCCCAAACACCAGGTTTTGCCGGTGCAGAAATTGCCAATGTTTGTAACGAAGCAGCCTTAATAGCGGCACGAAAAAATCATGATGAAATCATGATGAAAGATTTTCAAGATGCTATTGATAGAGTTATTGGTGGTTTGGAAAAGAAAAATAAATTAATTTCTCCAGAGGAGAAAAAAATAGTTGCCTACCATGAAGCTGGTCACGCTATATCTGGTTGGTTCTTAGAACATGCGGATCCTTTGGTAAAAGTAAGTATTGTTCCAAGGGGAGTAGCTGCATTGGGTTATGCTCAATATCTACCAAAAGAACAATTTCTTTATCAAACAGATCAGCTAATAGATTCTATGTGCATGACTCTAGGTGGTAGAGCGGCGGAAGAAATTATTTTTGGTAAAATTTCTACTGGTGCTCAAAATGATTTAGAAAGAATTACAAAACTTGCCTACAGTATGGTAACAATGTACGGAATGAATGATAAAATTGGTCATCTTTCTTACTATGATTCTAACAGATCTGAATATGCCCAAAGACCATACTCAGATGAAACCGCTACTCTAATAGACAAAGAGGTAAAGAAAATTATAGATGAAGCGTATGCAAGAACTTTAAATCTGCTTAATAATAAAAAAGAGCAATTGGAAATTATAGCACAAGAACTTCTAGAAAAAGAAATACTTTTTCAAACAGACTTAACTAGGTTAATTGGTAAGAGACCATTTGAAAAAGATACCACTTATGAAGCGTTTACAGAAAATACAGAAAGTAAAACTTCTGATGATGGTACTGTAGATGAATTGAAAAAAACGGTTGAAAACAGTTCAGGTGCTATTAATTTAGAAAAAAAAGAAAGTAACTAGCCCTTGTTTAAACAGGTTTCTATATCACTCATCGGAGGTAAAAAAATTTTTTTTGCCTCCGATTTTCATTTAGGCTCACCCAATGAGAAAACTAGTTTCCAAAGAGAAATAAAAATTATTCAATGGTTAGAGTCTATAAAAAATGATTGTCAAGCGCTATTTTTAGTTGGTGATATTTTTGATTTTTGGTTTGAATACACAAAAGCTATTCCTAAGGGTTTTGTACGTTTCCAGTCAAAAATTGCTGAGTTTACAGACAATGGTATACCCGTCTATTTTTTTATTGGAAACCATGACATGTGGATGTTTGATTATTTTGAAAAAGAATTAGGCGTTACTATACTTAAGGAAGAAATAGAATTAAATATAAACAATATTACACTTTTGGTAGGGCATGGAGACGGACTTGGACCAAAAGATTTAGTGTATAAAATTCTAAAAGTATTCTTTAGAAGTAAGGTGTGTATTTTTTTATTCGGACTCATACATCCAAACTGGGGTATAAGCTTAGCCAATTTTTGGTCTAAAACAAGTAGAAAAAGTGGTGATAAACATCCTGAAGCATTTTTAGGAGATGACGAGTGGTTGTTACAACATTGTAAACAGCAGGAAAGTCTAAAACACCATGACTATTACGTTTATGGGCATAGACACTTGGTTATAAATAATCAGTTTACTAAAGATGCAAGGTACATAAATTTGGGACATTGGTTTGATGCTGGTACGTATGCAGTATGTGATGGTAAATCTTTAGAATTAAAACACATCTAATGAATTTAATAGGTACTTTTCACAAACTAGATAATAGATTGAAATTTTATTAACTGATTTTACTAATGTAAATTATTTTTAAGTTTACTTTTTCTAATAGTATAAACTGTTTCAATTCTCCCTAAAATTTACCTACATACTAAATGAAGTTAAAACATTATGTGAATATCCGTTATTGTACCAGTAGTGGAATTGATTAGTGAATTGGACGAAACCCTATCGGGTCAGGCTCTACGCTCTTGCTTTTTTTGCTGAAAATCAAAAAAGAGCTCCGCTTCGATCCTTTTCGCAAAAAAAATAATATGTACTGGTATCATTGCGGATATTCACAAAACATTATTCAGAATTTTATATTTTCCCTTATTTCTATTTTTTTGTACTAGCGAAATACAAAATATAGATGTTTGCGCAATTATTTTATTTTATTGTACAATTGTGCTGTGTCGTGTAGTGGTTTTAACGAAATTTCTGTTCCTCCTTCCCCCTTTTCTGAATAATCAAAAGGGTTATCTAAATCTTTAATTAAGAAAAACATATAACACAACAAAAAACTCACTAAAGTAGTCAGAAACACAGAGGCATAAAAGGGCTTTATGTCTATTGCCAGTAAGCCAATGGCAACAAAAACACCCATAGCCTCTACTATTGCATACGCTGAGCTTATAAAGTCAGTATCTCTTATAGTATCCATTCTTAAAACCAGTTTACGTATACTAGAAATTTCATTTTTGAATTTAATAATATAAGGCGCTGCTATACCTTCTTTTTCTATTAGACTTAAATCTTTATTAAGTATGCAAAAGTCTTCTAATATATCTTTTGTTGTGACATTTTTATAGAGCCAACCCATGAGGTTATTGTACAGGTTTTTTTGGTTTTTTAAGAACAATTGGCAGATTTCAATATCCTTATCTACTAATGTTTGAGTGTCATCATAAATATTACGCAATAAACAAGATATTTCGCTAGGAATTTTTTCACTTTCTTTGTAATCAGATAATACTCCTGTTACTAAAAATCCAATGATAAATATTGTTCCTGCTACTAGGCTAGTAAATAATGGATTTAAGTCCATTACTTCTATTTTGAAATAATGAAAAACAAATTTAAGCACTACAAGTGCTGTAATTATTGGACTTATTTTTATTGCAATAGACCATTTTATATACAGATAATTTTCTTTTGCTTTCATTCGGTTAATATTCCTTTTGTGCTTAATTCTACTTTTTTGTTTTCTTTCATTAAAATGACTTTAGTATCCAAGAGTTTCATTTTTTCATACACAATTTCATGCTTTAATTGACCATTTCTGTTAATTATCCCAAACCTACTTTCTTTTTTTACAACACAAAAGTTACCATAGTAAGGATAAACTGCGTCGTAAATTAGCGGAGTTTTTTGTTCATTTTTTTTGTTGATAATGCCAAATTTATTGTCTTTAGATACCAAAAATAAATCATTAGTCAGAGAAGAAATTACTGTGTAAGGCATTTTCTTTAATATTAATTGTGCGTTGCCATCCACTATACTTTGTTGATGTTTTTTTATTATAGAAAAATATCCATTTCCAATGTAGTTGATTTCATCATATTTAAAGTCAACAACAGTTTCACCTTTTTGATTGATTAACCCATATTTTGTTTTTATTCTTGCGCAAACTGGAAAATAAAATGATGGATTTTCCCTACTTTCAGAAGTCAAATTATCATACTTGAATGGGATAACTATTTCACTTTTATCATTTACAATCCCAAATTTTAATTCTTTTTTTACAATAAAAGTGTTCTTAGAAATGGGGTTAATTTTGGTATAGTTTTTTAAGACTTCTTTCCCATTTCTAGCAAATAGAAATTCGGTATTTTGTTTTTTACCTATAAAAAAGAAAATTTGGTTTGAATTATACGCAGATATTTTTTCAAAAGTAGGAGATATAGTAACACTTAGATTGGTATCTATAACTCCAAACTTTCCATTTTCTTTTATTAAAGCAAATCTATCATTAGTTTGTAGTATTTTTTGCCAATCTCCAATTGAGTCAAAAGACAGATTGGTAGCTAATTCCTGGAGTTTTGCATTATAAAACCATATTTTACCTTTTGCTTTGACTTTTATTTTGTCGCAATTTCCACCCAAAACACTATCAAAAGTGTTTGTAGAGTTTTGAGGATTTTCGTACGTATAAATTCCCCATGAGTCGTCTAAATCTTCTTTACCTATAAAATATTCTTTATATAGTTTTAATTGGTCAAAACTCTGACTTATGATTTCGCCTTTCCTATTGATTAAAAAACTTCTGTTTTTTTGTTTTACTAATGCAATTCCGTTTACAAAAGTGTTTGCAAATTCATACTTTTCTATAAATGGGTTTCCTTTTGTATTTACAAAACCATACACGTTTTCTTTTTTGTAAACTGCGGCATTATTGCTAAAACTGCCTATTGAATCTAAAAATAATGGGGTTAATTGTTTTCCCCATGTATCCCAAACTCCATATGTATTGTTTTTTTTTGCCGAAAATAGGGCAGAACCCAAATACATTACCTCATCAAATTCTTGGTTAAGTAATTTAGTTCCAATGTCTTTTATTACGCCTACTTTCCCATTTTTATAGAAAGACAAAAGGTATGGTGCAAATTTAATAATAGAGTCTTCATTTGGCTCTAAAATTTTTTCTATCTTGGAATGGCTAATCATGCCTTTTTTGCCATTTACTTCTATTAAGCTTGTCTTATCAGACAATTGCAAATAATTATCAAATTGTGGATTATGAATAAATTTCAGATTAATTTTATCAAAAACTCCCCATTTGCTATTCGTTTGTAACCAGGCCAAATCATTAAAATTTGATATGTTTTCTACTTTTGAGTAATTACAGGCTAGTATGATTTTCCCTTTAGTATCTATTAACCCCCAGAGTCCATTTTTTTTTATCCAGCTATATCCGTTTACAAAATCTTGTATTTCTTCATATTCGCATGTAAGTATTACTTTCCCCTCACAAGAGATAATTCCAAATTTACTTTTTCTATTAACTACAGCTATGCCTTCTTTGAAACTTCTAGCAGAGTCGTAAAAAGCTGGTATTTTCCAGACTCCAAATATATTTACATACCCAAATTGTTTTTTTTGCTCATCTCTAATAGGAAATAAGTCTTCTTTACAGGCAATACTTTCTTGGGCATAGATTTTGAAATTGATAAAGATAAAAAAAAACAAAAATGATTTTTGCATCTTTTATTTCTAAAATTTTATGTCAAAAATAG
>JAYVIQ010000032.1:0-27482 GCA_043770215.1 Cytophagales bacterium
AACGGTATAAGTACTCTATCGTGGAATTTAAAAAAAATTAAAGGCATAAAATATAAAATCACAAAAATAAGTGATGTAGCGTAAAAAATTGTGTATGTTGGAGAAACATCTACAATCCCTATTTTGCTGTAAAAACCTCCTGATGCTTGAAAAAAACAAGATAATAGGCAAAAGGAAAAAATATTTTTTAAATTGATTGGGCTAAATTTCCCAGTCAAAACAATAGAAATAAGATATATTAAAATAATGTGTGTAAACGTTTTTACTAAAGCACAAGCAACATACACACTTTCAATTGGAGTAATAAACTTTTGGCATAAGATTGGTCCAAAAGTAAGAAGTTTGTATTCTAATAAATGTGCGAAATAACGATTTGTACCTAAATAGCATTCGTTATTTAGTAGAGCATTTATCCCTAAAGGGTCAGAAAAAATTTTAATTAAATCTTTACTAAGTAGTACGTTTGTGGGCATATCTCCATCTAAGGTATGACCTAAATAAGTGTTAAATAGAAAAAATACATCTAAAATAACAAAGATTAAAAGACACAATTTAAAAAAATATACTACGTTTTTATTTAAAAAGACATTCATAAATATTTATAACGCGCTGATTTTGATTAATAAATTGTCAGTATATAACTTTCCAGCTCCTTTAACTTTAAATGGAAATACTCCAAATCTTATCGGTGAACCAATAAGTTCAGTCTTATTTATTATAATTGAATCTTTAACTTCTGTCCATTGATTTAGCTTGTTTGTATAAAGATCAAGAGGACACTCTTTCCAAAGTACAGTTGAATCTTTAGAAGAGTCATCAAATTGAAAAACCAAGCTCCCTTTAGTTTCTAAGTCAAATTTGCTTCTACAACTAAAAACTATTTTTAAATCTCTTCCTTCTAAATCTTTCGACAACAAACCCTTCCAGCCATAGCCAAAAACAGAAGAAGTGTCTATTGAACAATATCTATTACCTGTAGAATCTGAAATAAGTGTGTTGGTATTAATTTCGGCATTTTCTCCATCTAAGTACAAAGTAAATTCATTTTTGTTACTCTCTGAACACGAAAAAAGCAAGGGTAAAGCAAAAAAACCAACAAATCTTAATAATTTCATAAATATTTTTTTTTATTATTAATCAAAATTAAAAAAAAAATAACAATTTATCAAAAGATAATTAGTCTATTTTTAAAACTCTACATTCTAAAACAGTTGTTAATACTACATTAAAACTAAGTTTTTTTTCAAAAGCATTGAGTTCTGATTAATACAAAATAATCTAAACTCTGTTGCCTGAATCTTTCTTTAAAAAGGTATTTACATTATTCTTTTTTAATATTGAAAAAGCCACAAAATAGTATTTCATGGCTTTTTCATTAAATAAAAAATGGCTTAAAATTAATTTTTAACGACTTTATATGTCTGACTAAGCTCTGTGTTGTAAACGGTTAGAAAATAAATACCCACATTAAAATCACTTATATCTATATTTTGCAACTCATTTAATACACCTTCTTTTGTTATAATACCTTTAGAGTCCAATAACTTATACTTCATTGATTGGTTAGATTTGTTGTATATACTAAATAAATCTCTAGTGGGATTTGGAAAAACATCTATGTTTTCTGTAATGAAATTTTTCTCTAAAGCATTAGTAGCGCTAACTATTACATCTAAACTGTAAGGGTAACTACACTGCATAGAATTTATAAGGGTAACATCAATTTTACTTTTATAAATACCGCTTCTGAAGTTTACATTTAAATTACTAGTGTTCTGACCAGACAATATTGTTGTATTGGCACCAACAACCCAATTATATACAGCACCAAGTTGTGGTGTTATGGTGTATGTATTTGAGTTGTCAATAGATAGATTTGAAATGGTTGTTGTTCCAGAAATTTTACCCGTTATTGGCAATGTAGTTGCTAAATTATCAAAATAATACACATTAGTTGTGTTTGTGTTTGTATTAAATAAGATATTTATACCATCTACAGCTGCTCCAGAAACACTAGGATCTGGCGTATTAACATAATTAAAAGTAACTGTTTGCCAGTTATTTGTAGTTGTGATGTTGCCAGTGAATTGGCTATGAACACCTCTTGGATAACCTGTATTTTCCGCTCTGTTTACTAGTTCTATTGTAACTGGTATAGAAGTCCCAGGAGCTGTTGAATAAACATCCATTTTTAGTTTATTGGCTGCAGTCTTTAGTGAACTTACGTCTATTGGCTCTGTAAAGTTAAGCTTCAATACATCATATGTTTGACTCCCTACTCTAGCAAAACGACCAACGTGGCTGGAGTTATTTACAGAGTTTTTAAATTCATTTTTTTCAAACATAGCTTCTATCCCTCCAACACCATCTTCAGGAGCAGAAAGTAGTTTTTGAACGCCATCAAAATTTAGTAAAGGAATATCACAGTTTTTTGTAATTACAGCAACCGGCTTACTATGATTTGAACCAAGACAAGTACGCGTTAAACCCGCATCATTCACTCCATTCCAATTTGCAGAACTACACTGAATGTTACCATTTGTATTCCCCCATTTTACTGTTACTTCATTTGTACCCTGACCAGCCAAAATTGCCCCGCCTATTGGCGGAGTCCAATTGTATGTTGCAGATGTATTTGCAGGTAATTTAAAAGAGACAGTTTGATTTGGATACACTGATTTAGGTCCTTCTATTTGAACATCAGTGGTTCTTTGATACACTCTTATATAATCTATTTCCATGGTTTTTGGAAATGTAGTTGTGTTTGGAGAACCAGCTCTACGCTCATTCATTGCTTGATTTAAAATCAGAAAAAAGTTTTCATTAAAAGGCCACCTTCCACCTCTAAGATCAGTTGGGCTTTCATTTCCTATCCAAAGTCCATCTACATAAAATGAAATTAAATTTTGCTCCCAAACAGCAACAAAATCGTGGTATGTATCCATTGTAACTCTCCTACTTTGGTCATTATATGT
This sequence comes from Cytophagales bacterium, assembly GCA_043770215.1. GTDB lineage: Bacteria > Bacteroidota > Bacteroidia > Cytophagales > JAAEPT01 > JAYVIQ01. The sequence continues at coordinate 2,976 of JAYVIQ010000032.1, forward strand.
ATTGTTGTTGTTGCCATCTTTGAAATGGATAGTAGATCCTATGACATCTGTATTGCCATAATTTTCCATAATATCTATTTCTCCACTTAAAGGCCATGCACCAAATACATTTTCGCTTGGTAGTAACCAAAAGGCAGGCCATAGACTAGACCCTGAGGCTATTTTTATTTTGCCTTCTATCTTCCCGTATTTAAAATCAAAATTTCCTTTTGATTTTATTCTACCAGAGGTATATTGTTTACCACCCAAATTTTCTCTTCTTGTAATTAGCTTTAAGGTCCCGTTGTTTACAGATACATTTTCGGGTCTATCTGTATAGTACTGTAACTCTTGGTTTCCCCAATCTGTTAAGACAGGATAACCAGATCCATTTTGAAAGCTCCATTTGTTCATGTCTAATTTAGTACCCTCAAATTCGTCTGACCAAACTAATGTGTAACATTCTTGGGCATATGTTTTTGCTAAAAAAGATAATAAAATAAAACCAATTATTAATTTAGATTTTGTCATTGTATTTAAATAAAGTTTATTTAGTTAATTCTATTTTCTCAATAAAACTTGCACTTTCAGTGTATATCTTTAGAAAATACAAGCCATTCGTAATTTTATCTGTAGGTAAAACTATACTTTTTTTATCTGAAAAAGTGAGGTCATCTATTTTATTTCCTTGAATATTTAAAAGCTCAATCCTCAATAAAGCAATGTTTTTGGTATCAAAATAAATTTCTCCAGAACTTGGATTTGGAAAGAAAACAATAGATTGGGTTTCTTCCAATTCATTAACCCCAACACATACCTGAGATTTTATGATACGTTGTGGCGCTTTATTGTTTGCACAGACATTATCGCCAGGTGCATGCACACCTCCCACAATGGTATAATCTCCTAACTGAGACAAATCTAGTTTAGTAGTTACTATTACATCTCTAGTGCCATTAGCAGCTAAAACGCCAGTGGTTAGTGGCGTTCTAAAAGACTGTTTTTTTGGGCCTAATACATTTGCATAAACATCTATTCTTGTGTTGGCAAAATTAATTGCTTGCGCGCTATTGTTCTTAATCTGAAGTTTAATTGTGTTATCTTTATTAAAACAAACAGAAGAATTAATTGGTGAAGAAATTGAAGTTGCCGCTAAATCTGTAAATTGGGTAACTTTTGGGCCTTTCAAGTTATCAAAATAATAAACTCCGTTGTCTGTAGCAACACCAGAGTTAACCAAAATAACAATCCTATCAACGTCTATTGGCTTTACGGCAGCATCTTTACTGGATTCTAGTACAAAATTCAAAGTTTCCCATTGGTTAACTTTAGTAGTTGTAGCTGTATAGACAGCATATCTACCCTTAGGAAATGGCTCTCCTAAATCTTTTGTGCTTTCCAGGCTTATTGTTATTTTTGTGTTTGGTTTAGAAGAATAGAAGTCTAAGCTTGGAACTAATTTCTTGCTTCCAAATTCTGCCACATCACCTAACAAAGGTGTTTTACCAACAATAGAAGCAAATGGTACTGCAGCTCTTTTATACTTAACACAACTAGGAGAATTATTAATTGCAGAGGGACGTGGATTGTCTACAATCTCGAATTCTCCATCAAAATTCAAATATCCTAAATTTCTATTGCACTCAAAATCTTCTAATACAAATGTAGCGGGGAGTTGCTTAATACAGTTATTAGACCAAATTGATTGTAAAGCAAAATAAGCTTGTTTAGGCGTTCTGTCCTGATTCAGTATCCCGTAGTATTCCTCATCTGTTTGTTGGTCTGGAAAGAAAGCTCCGTTAGGTGCTGAACCTCTTATATTTTGTACACTTGGACTTCCACTTTTCCACCACTCGTCTGTCCAATTAAAAAATGTTACTCCAGAACAAATCTGATTATTGTCTAAAGAAAATTGAATGTCTCCCCAAATTTTTTTAAACTGATCAGCTTGTGATTTTTCATCTACTCTTTGAATAAGTTGATTGTAAGAGTCTACTCCTATTTCAGAATACCAAAAAGGCTTGGTACCACCATTAACAGCGTATTCACCTAGTGGTGTATTTGCAGTTCCAAAACGATAGATATTTGCACCCCAAACATCAACACTTGGACAATCAGTAACTATAATTCTTGTTGAAGGCACCTCTCCATTTGCTGTAGTTACAGGATGATTAGGATCATTTGCATGTACCCATTTTGCAGCAGTTTCTAGCTCAGAATACCATCGAGGGTTTATACTCAAATAGTAATTCTCTTCATTTCCAAAAGACCACATCAAAATTGCTGGATGATTTTTGTATGTGTTTATATAATTTTTATATGTGCCATTTATTATTTCATATTTGTCAGCCGCATTTACTGCAATACGCAAATCTACTCTAGGAAACTGTACAATTACTTTAATACCTGCAGCATGCAGCTGGTCAAGTCTTATTTTATCAAAAATAGGATAATAGGTTCTTATAGTATTGATACATGCCGCATTCATTAGACGTATGTCTTTAGCAAAAGATTCATAATTGGTACCAAAATCTGGATAATTAAAAAACTGATCTCCAACTCTTGTTGGGCTGTAGCAAGTACCTTTAATAATGTATTTTTCACCATTTACTAAAATTGACCTACCAGAGGTTGTTACTACTTGGGCGTTTATTTTTGAGCAACATACAATAGAAACTATTGCAAACACAATTTGTTTTATCATTTTCATAGAGCTTTAAAATTTAATATTAAATTGATTTTTTACATTGAGTAAATTTATCACACTACAAATAATATTCTTTTTGATAAACCTCTTTTAAATAATAACAAATATTTTTAATTAATCACCATGAGATTCTTTTTAAAAAAGATAGTTTTTCACATATAAATAACAATTTTAAAAATCTTTAGGGTGGGCTAAACGAGTAATTAATTTAATAAAAAAGCTTAATTAGTGGATGTTTTATATTTAAAAAGCAATAGTCTATAATTGTAGAAAACTCCACCTGTATTAAAATGGTTTTATACCTACGAATTAGAAATAAAAGTAAATAAGGGATAGTTTTTTTTGCTAATAAATAAATGATATACGCAAAAAAGGAATAAAGCATTGTACTTGTTTTAATCTGATTTTTTAAAGAAGAAAACAATCAAATAATTATAAAGTGCTAAAATATATTTTGAGTTAAATTTTCATACTCCTGTTTTTTTCTACTCCGCTATTATCACCCAACCATTCACAGCATTTTCCTTGCCAAACCTATCTATATATTTACAGATATAAAAATACACCCCTGCGTTTACTCCTGCTCCGTCCCAACTTAAGTTTGTTTTTTCTGTAAAAAAAACTTCTTTACCCCAACGGTTGTATACTATTAACTCTGCTTTGGCTATGTTTTTTAGTTTTATTGGTTTAAACACATCATTTCTATTATCCATATTTGGTGTAAATATGTTTGGATATTCTAACTCTACTTGGCAATCTTCTATTTCAAATAAGCAGGTATCTACTCTACTACAGCCTTCTAACCAAGTAGAAATAGTATATTTACCGTTTTCTGTAAATGTATAGTTATCTAATTTTGGGCTTATTTTTATAGAGTCATATACTTCTTTATTATATTCAAACACTAAAGGAGCACAAGTTTTAATGACTGGTTCTATTATTTTCTGTGGGTTTGGTTTTGCTACTACTTTTATTTTTAAAGTATCTGTAGTACCTATTACTGTATAGATAGTATTGCTATCTGCCTGTATTACAAATGATTCTATGTTTTGTGCTAACAACTGTTTTTTACTATTGTACCATTTATTATTTTTGTCTCCTTTTATCTTTAAGTCTATTTCTTGTCCTTTACATGCTTCATAGAGGGTATCTCCTAGCAAAGGCTTACGCAATTTTTCTAGTACGAAATTGTCGAAGTAATGGTAAGCTTGTGCACCTAGTCTAATGTCATAAGATTGCTCTCCTTTTATTAGGGTATCATGCTTAACATTTATATTTTCATTAAAATTACCCACAGTTATAGCTGCCACAGAATCTGTAAATTCTAGCTCATACTCTACTTTGCTCCGTGTATTTTCTGATTTTAATATGGTATTCTGCGGTATTTTTGGATTCTCTATACATAGCGGACTACCATTGTGATTAAAAAACAATAGTGTTTAATTGTAGACAACTCTTTCTTGTCTTAAAATGGGTTTGTATCAAAGAATTGAAAATAAAAGCAAATAATGGATAAAGCTATTTACTTGTTTTAGTCTAATTTTTTCTAAAGAAAACCATATTAAATATATATAATTATATGGTGTTAAAAATTATTTTTCGATAAATATACTTATTTACTCGCTTAATAGTTTGTCTTTCACTTTCTTTTGTCCTTTGCTTTGCTTTGATTTGCACAAACTTAAACTGTAACTAAAAAATAAAAATGTTATTAAAATTTAGAAAGGTGCTACTGCTCATGGTATTGAGTTTGGTAGTAAATGTGTCTTATGGTATTGGTGGCTTAGGCTGGCTTGGCAAGGTTGTAAACTGGAGTATTAAAATCTTGGATAAAGACAATGAGGTGTGTATTTTTGCATTGCAAGGAGATAAAGTAGCATGTGCAGGGCAAAAAAAGTCTCATACAATTAATAGAGCTAAGTTTGATGAGGTAAACTGGTCTGTATCTGATGGTGGTAGTATCACTTCAATAAGCGGTGTAGGTATAGAAGAAATTCTTATTGACTACAAAACAAAGTTAGGGATTCCATTGAATTTCCCAGTGACTTTAAAAACTTTTTATGCTAATAATGATAAGTTTGAGTTTTCATATACTGGGCAATTATCAAACGATATAACAATAGGGACAAAAGCAGGTGCTAATGTTACATTGAGCTACAATGGCCAAACTGTTACTGTAGATAATGCAGGTTTGACTGCAGGTTTTGATTTAACAACAAATACTAATTATAAAGATAAACTAAATTTTGCATTGAAAGATGTTTTTAAAGGCGATAAAGGTGCACAAATAGATGTTACTTTTGATGGAACAAGACCTGATGTAGAAGTAACATATAGAATTATCGATGCAGGATTTCTTGATTTTTGTAATGATGGTGGAAATACAAAAAAGGTAAAGGTAAATCCAAGACCTTCTAAACCTGTTATTTATGGCTTGCCAAATAGAGTAGTTACATGCAATGAACAGTTTGGTTTAAGCACAAATTCACAAGGCTCAGACATTCAATTAGCTTGGACAATTGATGATGCTATTACATATGGTTGGCAATTACAAGAAGTAGACATTGATACGTACAGAGGAACTTCAGTACAAATTGGTGGGTTTAAAAGAATAGGGTCTAAACCTGTATTTGTGGCTGCTACAAATATTTGTGGAGATGTAGAGTATACAAATGCAACAATAGATGTTCAAGAACGCCCATCTAGTATATCAATTAATAATAAATTGACTGCAACAAAAACTATAGCTCCAATATTTTCGCCTACTTGTGCAGAGGCTCAACATCAAGGAATTGGGATGAATGTAAGCCCATATATAAACGGAGCTACTTACACATGGTATATTCCTAGAACTTGGTATCCTTCTACAAACACTTCGAACTATAATAGTGTATTAACTAATGCTAATCCAGATTTTTTCGTTTATTCTGGTGTGAACTTAAACTATTTCCAAATTAGAAGCCTAGAAAAATTTGTTACTACAATACCATCTGGCGAAGTAAGGTTAAGGGTACAAACGCCTTGTGGTGGAGATGAAACCATTAAATTTTACATCAATGGTGCAGAAACTTTAAATTTAAGTCTAATTGATAATTTCTCTTGTAATTCTAATTTTCAAATTAAACCAGTAATTACGGGTGGTACAGCTCCTTTTGTTATAAACTGGAAAAATGATAATTCTACTGGTGTAGTTACACCTACGGTTACTAGAGACATAAATGCTTCTGTGGCTTATAAGCAAAATACAGGTAATTATAATACTGCTAAAATAATTGCTAATATTACAGATGCCAGAGGATGTAAAAGCACTGACGAAGGAGTTTTTAATATTTTTGGTGGGTTTGGAAATACTTCTATTTCTGGCTGGGCAAGTGGTAGACTAGATTATGCAAGAGATTTAAAAGTAACAAGTAACCTTGTAAGTGACCAAAGTGGATCTAAATTTTATTTTACTGCCTTAGACGAAGCGAATGTGTCAAAAATTTATGTGTATAAGTTTGATAATGCAATAAATGTAAAAAAATGGGTAGCAAAAGAAATTGTCACTAAAAGATATAAACCTAAAACAAACAACAATACTCTTGCATTGGTACAAGAGACTGCTGGACCATTACTATTATTTACTGACAATCAAAGTAGCATTGGCGCATTAAGACTAGATATTAATGATGTTTCTAATCAAGATACGGAAAATCAGTACAACATTAGAGCAGATGTTTTTCAAGTGGCACAAAACAAAGGAGCGTCTGGCAATTTTGTGGCTTCTAATCTTACACTTATGTTTAAAGATATTATTTCGGGATATTTGAAATACCAACAATTTGTTTTACAAAATGGTAAATTGGAACTTTCTGGTACCGCACAAACTATAGCTAATACTACTACACAGTACGATTTTGACCAATTTAATTTTAAAGTATTTTATTTTTTAGATGATTTTACAGGAGATTTATATTGCAAAGATTTAAAAAATATTTCTGCACCTGCTACAACAATAAAATTAGCCTCTAATGACATGACTACGGCTATTTATGAAGCTACAGAAATAGAATTTGATAGAGCAGGTAATATGTATGTTTTTCAACAAGGAGATTTGTATATACTTAAGTATAATGCCCTTACAGAAACGTATGGTAAACTAGAAAAACTTGCTGTAAGTAAAGCAACAGGTATAAATATAGATGCTGCTACAGGGAGTTTTACTATAAACCCAAGTACAGGTACCATTTATTATACAGGATATGATAAAAATTTGTATCAAATATTCAAAGAGAATGCTGCAGGTACGTCTTGGAAAATTATTAAATCTACTCGCCCTGGTACAGGACAATACAGCGATTTTGCAGGTACTAATAAGTTACTACACCAATCGCCACATTTGTTTTATGTAAGCTCAGATAATCAATTGGTATATAATTTATTTTATGTGCAAGGAAACAATACAGATTGTGTACCTTCTAATTTGAGGTTAGATGCCAATACAGAGGGTGTAGACCTTAGCAATGCACCAAGTATATCTACAGAAACTTTAGTAGAGTTAGACTTCTCTAAAGCAAGTATATATGCATATCCAAATCCTATGCAAAATAGCGTAACTATATTTGCAGACGGAAAAGGTGAGGCAAACCTAGAGGTTTACACTGTTTTGGGAGAAAAAGTGTTAGAGCAACCGTTTGATTTTAACGGAACTACTCTAAACGTTGAAAATCTTGCAAAAGGAACATATATTGCACGAGTAACACAGAATAACACAAGCATACACCAAGTAAAATTAGTAAAGTAAAAAGGTGAAAAATAATAATTTAGGCTACTTGCCTTATGCAAGTAGCCTTTTTCTATGAAAAATTACATCACATTATTTTATTTACTTGCAACTTTTGTTGTATCTGCTCAAAAAGAAGCGCAATGGATAAATTTTAAAAGTGGACAGGTCACTGAAGAAAATGCTGAAACCAAGGGTATAGAAATAATAAACATGAGTCAATTTCCACCAGAAAAAAGGACGGTTTTTCTGAAAGAAACAAAGAGACGTTTGAATGTTGGCAACACGAAGTGGCTTTTTGGTCCTTTAAGCATGATATCTGACAGTTTGGGCAGTCCTCTTTTTTATAGCGATGGAGAGCAGTTTTGGTGTAAAGATGGGTCATATATGCCTGGAGGAAGCTTAATTAATCCAGATACTTTGTATAAGTTTAGGCCTCACCTTGCAGCAGACACTGTTTTTAGTTATGGTCTTATTCATTTTGTACCTGTCGAGGAGAGTTGTCAAAGGTATTATTATGCCATAGGTGTTAGAAATTATTCTGTTTGGAATTATGGAGAATATAATGAAGGAATTTCTAGGAGAGACCAATTTTATTATGTTAAAATTGATGCATGGGCAAACAATGGTTTGGGCGCAGTAATAGAAATGAAAGTAGTAAAAGATTACGAAATACCTAAATTTTATGAAAGTAGATATGGAACTACATTCGAAAGTTTGAAAGTAATTAAACATACAGACGGAGTGAGTACTTGGGTGTTACTCCCTTATTTAAATGAAAAGAGTTTGATATATGTGTATTTATTAAGCTCATGCGGTATAGAACTGCACAAAACCATAGATTTAGTAGCTGAAAGCAAAGGCAAATATGACCATTTTTTTTTAAATTCGAATTCTACAATGTTTTCTGATGGTAAAATATTAACGTACGTACATGAAGCAGATAAGCCGATTGATTATAGAGGTATAATGTGTGTTTGTGATTTTGATACAAAAGAGGCAAGTATAGAAATTTATTCTGGGTTTAATCATTCTACTGCTGTTACATATAAAGAACAAGCATTTAGTGATTATACAGGAAAATACATGTATATTTTCGATAGAAATGATTTAGAGTTTCGGCAATATTTAACCGAGTCGTTAAAAAAAGGAGATAAAACAGCAGTGTATACGCAAAAAGTTCCATATGTCACTGGTGCAGAGGGATTTAGGTATGGTTTTTGGGCAAGGAATGATGGTAAGTTTTATTGGATGCGTTCAGATTATTATAAAGGAGCAAAAATGATATTGGTAGATCCTACTTTACCATGCCCAGCATGTTTTATTTCAGATTCTTTGACTGTTCCAGAATTTACTAGAGAGAATAATTTCTTTGATGACATTTCATTTTTTACAAATATTTCTCAAGTGGCTAATTATTACACACCAAAGTATAAAACCCCACAATTATGCAATGAAAATAATTTAGATATTTGCACAGAGTTTGGTGAAAGATTATTTGTAGATAAAAAAATACATGCAGATAGCCTTTTGTGGCAAGTTAATGGCAATAAATATATGCATCTCCCCAATAATAGCGGTTTTTTTGAGCCCTTAAACATTGGTAGCTTTGATAATATAAAACTTACAAAGTATTTAGGTTGTCATGAAGATAGTTTTAGTTATCGTATAAAGAAAAAAGAATTAATTGTAGAAGATACATTAGTTATATGCAATGAAGGTGTTATTCAAGCTGAAAATTACAATGATTATTTATATAGTTGGTCTGGATCAAATGGGTTTGAATTCAATGGTACAACACCTTTGATTCAAGATTTTGGTGAATATCAACTGACAATAAAAGGTGCTTGTGGAGATATAAAAGATTCTATTGTAGTAAATAAGAAAGATGCCACTTACCCTACAGTTATTACACCAAATGGAGATTTTAAAAATGATTTTTTTGTTATTGACAAAACATTTGAATCGTCAGTACATTTTTCTGTGTTAAATAGATGGGGAGCAGAGATATTTAAAACAGATGATTATGTAAATGATTGGCCAACTCAAAATGTGTCTGATGGTACATATTTTATAAAAATAGAAGCTGCAAAATGTCATTATAAAAGCTGGCTCCAAATACTAAAATAAATAAACATGAAAAAGAACGTACTATTTTTATTTCTAACAAGCTTAAGCATATATGCAAGTAGCCAAAACAATGTGCTACAGCTAAATGCATCATCTTTTGTTTTTAGAAAATTGCCAGAGTTAAGCTATGAGCATTATTTTAAAACCCAAAATGTAGCTTTTTCATTAGGGTTTGGGTATAAATTACCTAGGAATAAAGGAAGTTATAGTTCTACTGAACTAACTGTAAACGGAGATACTAACTTTTTAAATCAAAGGAATTGGGAGGGATTTAGAATAACACCAGAATTAAAGTTTTATACCTCAAAAGACATCGAAGATAAGGCAAAAGGATTTTACTTTTCTATGTTTGGAAGATATTCTGCGTATAATGTGCAAGCTAACTTTAATAGAAAAGTAGATGCTTTTTCAAAACAATTACTTTTAGACGGCGAAATCTCAAATTTGTCTTTTGGTGTATCCATTGGCACACGTTTTATAGTAGGCAGTAGATGTACAATAGATGTAACTTGGCTAGGCGTAGGTTACGGTACTGGTAGAGCAGATTTTACATTAAAAAGTACAGACTCTAATGTAAATTGGAGCAGTCTAGATGCCGACATAAAAGATGCAGAAATGGAATTTTTAAAAAGTGCTAGCACAAAAGTTTTTCCAAATGGTATAGAAGCATCAACAAGAAATCCTTTTTCATTGATTTTAAGAAGTTCTTTTTCTATAGGGTTGTATCTTTAATAGCTGGAGCAATATAACAGGTTTGTAAATTTTTTCTTATAAATCAAACAGTCTTTTCCTAGAACTGAAAGTTTGTAACATTGTTCAATATAGTATTTTTTTATATAATCATAAAAAAATACTATATGGCTTCACTCATTTTTTTGATAAACTTTATAAATCTTAGTTTCTAAATTGTAAATATTTACCTTAAAATACACCTCAATACCAACATATTATAATCAAATCTTTACCAAACTTGCTTAAACAGATTAAATTCAAAAAAATAGACCTTTTCATTTTAAGCCAACGTTACCTAAGACATCTAGAAAAATAACCTAAACTTAATTTTTAAAGACCCGCAGCTTGTTTATCAATCTATAATTTGCGTTAAAATAAATATCATAGATGCAATGAAAAAGATTTTACTATTATTTGGCGGTTTAGCATTAATGTGCTCTTCATCTAATGCTCAAACAACAGTTACTGCACAAATAGGGCAAGGCTCAGATGATGCAGAAGAATATATCTATGCTCCACTTAACGAAGTTATTAGAACACAAGGCTCTATGGATGTAACAAGTTCTGACATAGAACTTGGATATGAAAACAAAGGAGGAGTAAACCCTCAAATTTCTGGATTAAGATTTACCAATTTAGATATTCCAAAGGGAGCTTTAATTGTTTCTGCAAAAATTAAATTTACTGTAGACGCATCAACCAAAAACGAAGACCCTGCTAATTATTTTGTATACATAGAAGACAATGTAAACTCAGCAACATTTGCAGCAGATAATGGAAATATAACAAAAAGAAACTGGCTTAAAGATTCCATTGCATGGAATGTTATGCCAGGAACTTGGGCGGCTGTAAACGAAAAAAACTCTACTGCAAACTTAGCTCCTTTGGTTCAACAATTAGTAGATAAGTTGGCTTGGGAAAACGGCAAAGCATTGACATTTTTTATTAAAGGAACTGGCGTAAGAGAAGCAGAATCTTTTGAAGGAGAAGCACCTGATGCAGCAGTTCTAGAAATTACTTATATAACTGTAAATGAAATTGTGACTAAACTAACTAGCGATACAGATGATTCTGAAGAAGTATTGCCAGGAGGAGCAACAGGAAGTAAAGTAACAGGTAGAATAGACCTAAGCAGCAGCGATTTAGAATTTGGTACTGAAGATAAGAATAACGTTACTCCACAAATGGTAGGACTACGTTTCTCTAACTTAGATATACCAAAAGGAGCTAAAATAATTTCTGCAAAAATTCAATTGAATGTTGATGAGGTTGAGAAAAATGAAAATCCGTTTAACCAATTTATTTATATAGAAAACACTCCTAGTCCAGCAGTTTTTAATGCTAACCCTTTTAATTTATCATCGAGAACCTTTTTAAAAGACTCAGTATTATGGACTAACCCTTCTGGCACTTGGACTAAGGTTGGCGAATCTGGTTCAGATCAAACTACAAGCGAATTAAAAAACTTAGCTCAGCAGTTGGTAGACAATCCAAATTGGGAAACAGGCAAAACCATGGCCTTTTATTTTAAAGGTACTGGCTCAAGAACATCAGAATCTAGTTCAGATGCAAACGGTGCCCCAAAGTTGATCATTAGATTTATACCCGTAGCACAAAACAAATACACTCTTTCTGCAGATGGAGATGATTCTGAAGAAAATTTACCAGGTGGCACAGAGCCTGCTGGCAAAATAGACTTGGGAAGTAGTGATTTAGAATTAGGTTTTGAAGTTTCATCTACTCAAGACAGACAATTGGTGGGGATGCGTTTTACTAACATCGATTTACCAAAAGGTACAATTATTGAGTCCGCTCACATTCAGTTTACAGCAGACGAGACAGTAAATGATAGCCCTTTTGAGCAATACATTTATGTACAAAACAGTATTTCTCCAGCAGTATTTACAACTAAAGCTTTTGACATAAGTTCTAGAGAAGTAATAAAAGACTCTATACTTTGGTCTACTGCTAATTGGAATACGCTTTCAGAATCTGGTGAAGCTCAAAAAACCTCTAACATTGCAAGGTTAATAAATACTTTACTATCTAGACAAGACTGGGTACAGGGTAGCTCCATAGCTGTTTTCATGAAAGGAACAGGTAGAAGAATAGCCGAATCTAGTGCAGATGCTTTGGGTGCGCCAAAACTAATCATAAACTTTTTACAAGGCGAAATCATATACAAACCTGAATTGGTAAAAGAAATTCCAGATCAGAAATTGGTAGAAGGATGGGAAATAAGTCTAGATGTTAAACCTTTCTTTATAGACAAAGATAGTGAAATGACATTTTGGGTAAAAGACTTGGCAGGAAAAGCAATTCCAACAAATTTTGAGATGAAAAATGGCGTAATTACAGGCTCTAGTAATCTACCAACTGTTGAATCATTTAAAGTATTTGCTGCAAGTAAAGGAGATACAATTTCTGATGTTTTTCAGGCAATATTTGAAGCGAAGACTAAACCTATACTAACCCAACTAGGCACTATAGAACTAGGGACAACCGGCAGTGGAGCAGCAGAAATATCTGCTTTCGATCCTATTTCAAAAAGATTATTTGTTGCAAATGCTGAATTAAAAGCCATAAACATTTTAGATTTCAGTAACCCATCCAACATAATTCTTTTAGACACTATTTTATTGCCTTCTTTTGCTGGGGGTGTAAATAGTGTAGCGGTAAATAATGGCTTACTTGTTGCTGCAATAGAAGATAATGTAAAGCAAAAAAACGGATTTGTTTATGCTTACAACACAAACGGAAAAGAATTATGGAATGTAGAAGTAGGTGCATTACCAGACATGCTTACTTTTAGCGAAAATGGAAAAATAATTGTAGCTAATGAGGGCGAACCAAATGCAAGTTATACAGTTGACCCAATTGGTTCTATTTCTATCATAGACACAACAAGCAAAAACGTAGTTTCTATAGATTTCTCTTCACTAAATGGACAAGAACAAACGCTTGCTACAAAAGGAATTAGAATTTTTGGTCCTGGTGCTTCAGTGGCAATGGATATGGAACCGGAATACATAACTGTAAAAGGTGATTCTGCATTTGTAACTTGCCAAGAAAATAATGCAATTGCTGTAATAAAAATATCTACAGGAACCCTAATGGATTTGTACGGTTTGGGTACAAAAGACCACAACATACTAGGAAACGGTATAGATTTACCAAAAGCAAATGGTGTGTATATCAAAGAAGCTCCAGTAAAAGGGTTCTATATGCCAGATGCTATCTCTAGCTTTGTTTCTGGAGGAAAAACATACCTAATTACAGCCAATGAAGGAGACTCAAGAGTTTATACAAATTATTCAGAAGAAACTTCAGTTGGGAGTTTAAAACTAGACCCAACTATTTTTAAAGATCCTTCTTTTGCAAATTTAGCATCAAACTTAAAAATAACCAAAGCACCGGCAGATACTAATGCTTTGGGTCAGTACAAAACACTTTACACTTTTGGATCTCGCTCATTCTCTATTTGGGATGCAAAAACAGGAACTCAAGTATATGATAGCGGAGATGATTTGGAGCAAATTACTGCCTCTATGTTTCCATCTATTTTTAATGTTTCTAATAATAATTTAGAATTTAAAAACAGAAGTGATGACAAAGGTCCTGAACCAGAAGCCGTTGTAATAGGCGAAGTAGATGGAAAACAATTGGCCTTTGTTGGCTTAGAAAGAACAGGTGGTGTTATGGTGTATGATGTAACCAATCCTAACTCCCCAGTTTTTTTAGATTATCTAAACAATAGAAATGCAGTAACAAATACAGGAGACACTGGTCCAGAGGGTTTGTTGTTTATACCTGCTGCTCAAAGCCCTAATGGTGTTGCATTAATTGTAGTATCCAATGAAATAAGCGGTACAGTTACTGCATATAGCGCTGGAGAAGCAAAACCAAAGTTTACCTTAAACATTTTTCATAACAATGATGGCGAGTCAGACTTATTACCAGAAAAGATAGTTCTTAACGGAGACACTTTAAATGCTGGTTCTATTAGCCAATTTAAGCATTTACTAGATAGCATGAGAACTCAAGCTATAACTAGAGGATATCCTTCTATTATGCTTTCTTCAGGAGATAATTTCTTGGCGGGATTAGAATACAACGCTAGCCAAGCAAATAATATTTATTATGATGCAGTTGCAATGGATTCTTTAAAATACGATGCAATAGACTTAGGAAATCATGATTTTGACTTTGGTACACAGGTATTGTCTGAGTTTATTAATGCATACAAAGTAAACAAAGCTCCTTATCTATCTTCTAATTTAAGCTTTAAAAACGTCCCTGAAATGCAAGCATTAGTAGATGCAGGAAGAGTTAGATCTAGTGTAATTGTAGAAAAAATGGGAGAGAAAATCGGTATTATTGGCTTAACTACTCCATTGTTGCCTTCCATTTCTTCGCCAGGAAATACTATTGTTTCTGAAGCAATTGTAGATTCTGTTCAAAAGCAGCTTGATTATTTAAATACTCAGGGAGTAAATAAAATAATTTTAATTTCTCACTTACAAAACTTAAATACAGAAATAGCATTGGCAGCAAAACTTACTGGTATAGACGTAATTATTGCAGGTGGTGGAGACGAATTATTATCCAACGATTCTAAAAAAGGAAAACCCTTTAAAATAGACAATCCTGTTGGAACTTACCCTTACGTAGCAAAAGATAAAGCGGGTAAAAGTGTTTATTTAATCACTACACCTGGCAATTACAGATACTTAGGTAACTTATTGTTAGATTTTGATGCAGATGGAAACATTACTAAAGTATATGAAAGCTCTGATTTAATTTTAAACGCAGGACCATCTGACTCTACTTTAAAAGCACAAATTGAAGACCCAATAAATAAATACATCGGTGATTTGGCTACCAATGTAGTAGCACATTTAGAAGATTCTTTAGATTTTAGAAGGTCGTCTATCAGAACAAAGGAAACAAATGCTGGTAATTTATTTGCAGATGCTATGTTGTGGCAGGCACAAAAAACACATGCTACGTATGGCGTGAAAAAACCACAAATTGCTTTACAAAACTCTGGTGGACTAAGAATAGAGCAGTTATTATCACCTGGCAATATGACAGAAGATAAAACCTATTCTACAGCTGCTTTTACAAATATTTTAAGTGTTGTGGAAGATATTCCTGCTGCTCATTTGTTGAAATTAATGGAGCATGGCTTGTATCTATTCTCTCTTGAAAATGGTGGCTTCCCTCAAATTTCAGGATTCAAAATTGTGTATGATCCTGCAGCTCCTGCAAACAACAGAATTATTTCTATGACTTTAAATGATGGAACTAAACTTGTAGAAAATGGAGAAGTAGTTTCAGGTGCACCTCGTGTGAGTATGGCCACTATAGACTTTACAGCAAAAGGGGGGGATGCATATCCTTTTGATACTTTAGGGCATAAAACTTTGGGGGCAACTTACCAACAAGCTTTCTTAAACTTCTTAACTCAAGGATTAAAAGACAGTACGGTAACTAAAAAAGATTATCCATTTGGAATGAACCAAAGAATTGTAGAACAAGCTTCTTTATCACCAGCTTTGGACTCTGTAGTTGTTGATTTTGCTAGCACTTGCCCTACAATTCCGCTAAACTTTGTAGAGTATCACACAGGCGCAGACATGTTAAAATGCAATACTTCTTATCTACAATTTAATGGTTTTGGAATAGGTACGGGAGAATCTTGGTTAATTACTCCAAGAATTAATTTTGATGAGAAGGACTACAAAATGAAGTTTAGAGCAGAAAACGATTTTGACAATATTGCTGGTCCAGATGTAGAAGTGTATTATTCTACCGACTATAATGGCATTGGAAATCCTAAAAATTCTACTTGGACTTTAATTCCTTCAGCTTCTAACTTTTTCAATGTTGCTCCAAAACCAACAAGCCCTACAAACTCACCAGAATTTGATTTGGCATCAATAGATAAAGAAGCACATATTGCTTTTGTATACTATTCTAGTACAACTACAAGTGGAGGAAATTCAAGAGCAAATTTATTTAATCTTTCTATTAAACCTATTGTACCTCTTGTAAATGCGGGTTTAAAAACAATTGCCCAAATTCAAGGCGCAGGTGCTAAGTCATCATTAGAAAACTCTTTGGTTACTACCACAGGTATAGTAACACAGATTTTCTTAAACAAAACACCATATACTGGCGCTAAGTACACATCTAACATTCCTGGATTTTATGTCCAAGACAGAATGGGCGATGCTAATAACGCTACTTCAGAAGCATTGTGGGTGAGTGTAAATTCTAACTTAGTAAGCGTTGGTGATAGTATTTCTATAACAGGTTTAGTTTCTGAATCTTTTGGAGTAACACAGTTATCTTCAATTTCTAGTCTTACAGTGCTATCTAAAGGCAATTCTGCCATAGCTCCAAAAACAATTTCATCTGCAATAGATTTTGAAACCGTAGAGAATATGATGGTAGAAATAAATGCAGATATGACTGTAACAGAAAACAGAAACCTTGAAGAATTTGGTGAGTTAAAAATTTCTTTTGGTGGTATATTGTACCAACCAACTCAGTTAATAGATCCTAAAGACAAAATTGCAGTGGCAAATTTACAATTAGCAAACAAAAACAAATCAATTATTTTAGATGATGCTAGAAACGGAAATGGAAACAATCCTATTGCATACCTTGGTACAGATGGTGCTTTAAGAGCAGGCACAAAGGTTTCTGGTTTAAAGGGAATAATGTCTAATACCTTTGGAAACTATAGGTTAATACCAACAAAAGCTCCAATGTTTAGATATGCCCCTGCAGATGAGCTTCCAAACCTAGGTCAATCTAGTCTAAAAGTAGTTTCATTCAATGTATTAAATTATTTCAATGGAGATGGCAAAGGAGCTGGCTTCCCTACCTCAAGAGGAGCTGCTAATGCATCTGCTTTTGCACTACAATCAAAGAAAATTGTAACTGCAATGAAAGCAATGGACGCAGACATTTATGCTTTAATGGAAATTGAAAACGATGATGACAATGGCTTTAGTGCTATTCAATCTTTAGTAGATTCTTTAAACAAAGCGTATAATTCTAAGGTATATACTTTTGTAAAAACGGGTAAGGTGCTTAGATCAAATGCAACATTTGACGAAATCAAAAACGGTTTTATCTACAAAACATCAAGAGTAGATACATTGGGTAAATTTGCTATCTTAAATAACAGCTTTGATGTAAATTATTTTGATGCCAACAATAGACCTTCTATTGCACAAACTTTTGTTCAGAAATCTAATAGGCAAACATTTACGGCCATCACATGCCATTTAAAATCTAAAGGCTCTGACTGCAATGCCAATAACGATCCTGATGCAAATGATGGACAAGGAAACTGCAATCTGACTAGAAAAGGTGCTGCGTCTGTTATAGCAAGTTGGCTAGCTACAGACCCAACTAAATCTGGAGATGAAGATTTCTTAATATTGGGCGATTTAAACTCTTATGCAAAAGAAGATCCAATACACACACTAAAACTAGCAGGTTACCAAAGTGTAAAATCTGACTCTAACTACACGTATGTGTTTGATGGTCAATTTGGATCTTTAGATCATGCTTTGGTTAATAGTTCATTAAAAACACAAGTTTCAGGGGCAGATGTATGGCATATAAATTCAATTGAAAATGATTTTAAAGCCTATAATTCGGTAGACTCATTAAATACAAATGATGAGAGGGCATCTTCTGACCATGACCCAATATTAGTGGGCTTAAACTTACAAATCACAGGAACTAATAAACTGTTGGATGCAAACACGTTAACTGCATATCCAAACCCTACTTCTGATTTTGTACAATTTACCGCACCAGTTACTGGCGAATTACTTAACAATCATGGAGTACCTTTACAAACCCTTGATAAAGTATCTAAGTTAGATTTTTCAACTTATCCTGAAGGAATTTATCTTGTTAAGCTAGAAAATGGTGGTGTACTTAAAATTTCATTCTTAAAATAAAACAAACCTTTTTCAACCTAAAAATGCCACTTACTAAGTGGCATTTTTTTTTGCTATTAGTTTAATTAAAATGATTTCATTGAAATTGTAGCAAACGAATTGATACTTCTTAATACTAAAACAAATCTTAAAACAAGAAAATAAAAAATTCAACTCATCCCCTACCCTTATGTTTCTAAAAGAGTAACCTTAAGTTTTTATCTATCCCATTTTTTTTGCGATCATAGAATATTAGAATATATTATTTCTATTGCCGTAACTTTATTAATGTAAATATTTAAATACAATACCATACACCAAACGCATCCCTTATGAGACACAACAAAAAAAGTAGACCTTTAACTAGACAACTAGGATTTTTATTCATGGTTGCAACTACAAAAAAATAATTTATAGATTTGATTTTATCAAATCTAGTTTATGGTTACCAAGTTTATTTTCTAATAATTGACTTTTGATTTAACAACATGCAGATCAAAAGTCAATTTCAAATTAAAAATATATGCCTCTTATACGTTTGTTACTTCTAATAAAAAATGGTATTAATTTACCTCAAAACCAGCCGTTTTTAAGTCTCTCCAATAATCGGGGTAGCTTTTGTTTACCACAGATGGGTCTTTGATAATAATAGGCATGTTTAATGCCAAAGGAGCAAAAGCCATTGCCATTCTGTGGTCATGATAGGTTTCTATTTCCACATTATTTTTGAGCACAAATATAGGATTTAATATCTCAATAGACTCATCTCCAATAACATTTACTTGCACACCAAACTTGGCCAATTCATTTTTTATAGCCTCTATTCTATCAGTTTCTTTTATTCTTAAAGACTCTAAACCATGAAACTTTGCAGAAACGCCTTTGTAAGCAACAATTACAGCAATTGTTTGTGCTATGTCTGGGCAATGTGTAAAATCCCATTCAAAATCTTTGCATTTGCCATTGTTTCTTAAGACTACTGAGTTTTCCTTAAACTCTGTGGTTACACCTAAGTTCATCATTAAATCTGTCAAAACACTATCTCCTTGATTTGAGTTTTTTCGTAACCCTACCAATTCTATTTCTGCGTTTTCTGATAAAGCAGCTATACTGTACCAATAACTAGCTCCAGACCAGTCTGCTTCTATAGTGTAATTTTGTGTAGAATAACTTTGTGGTTTAATGGAGATTAAATTATCTACCCAATCTGCTTCTACACCAAAATGCTTCATCAGATTTATGGTCATTTGTATGTACGGTTTAGAACCTATTTTTCCAGTCAATTCTAAAACCAATCCTTCTGGTAAACTTGGTGCAATCATAAGCAAAGCACTTATGTATTGGCTACTTACATCTCCTCTAATTTTTAAATGATTGGTAAGTTGTTTTTCAAACCCAATTATTTTATGCGGTGGATATCCATCTATACCTAAATACTCGATTTCAACACCTAAAGTTCTAAGCGCATCTACTAAAATACCAATAGGTCTTTCTTTCATTCTTGCTGTACCGGTCATAACCTTGTTTAACCCTTTTACAGCAGCAAAAGCGGTGGCAAAACGCATGGTTGTACCTGCATCTAAAACATCCCATTCTGGAGAAACTTGTTCGCTTAGTAACCTAGTCATAGTCTCAGTATCTCTAGCGTTGGCAAGATTTTGTAATGTATTTGTGTTTCCACTCAATGCATTTATAATCAAAGCTCTGTTGCTTTCACTTTTAGAGGAGGCTAAATCTAATTTTAACGAAACTGATTTGCTTATAGGACCAGTTATAGTATATTTTTCAGACATTGAGTAAAGTTTTAAAGAGAGTTGTAATAGTAAATAGAACGTTCTATGTCGTCCTCTGAAAGTGGTATATTAAAATTTGCTTTACCTACGCTTTCTAGTAGGGAAGCCATAACCACATTACTTTCATTTTTTTTGTCTTGTATGGTGTAAGGAATTAGCAAGTCAATATCTTCTTGATTTATTTTCTGTTTACCGAAAATAGACAAAATGTATTGGGCAATTTCTTCTACTTCATTTTGAGATAAAAACCCTTTTTCTAAAGATAAATAAGCTTCGCAAATCATACCTATTGCTATAGCTTCTCCGTGAAATAATTTTTTTTCTGGTATCCCCAAAAAATGCGTTTCAATGGCATGACCTATAGTATGGCCAAAATTTAATATTTTTCTAATTCCAGACTCAAAAGGGTCTGCCAATGTAATTTGATCTTTAACCTTGATAGAATGCTGCACCAGATCATCCCAATTTTGATTGTGAAAAGCGATTGAACTTAACTCCTCCCATTTTTGAAGATCTGAAATTAAACAATGTTTTATAATCTCAGCATAACCAGACCTAATTTCCCTAGATGGTAATGTATTTAAAAAAAAAGTGTCTATAAGTACTAAATCAGGAGTTTTAAAAAGACCTATGTGGTTTTTAAAACCAAAAAAATCTACTCCTAGTTTACCTCCAACACTAGCATCTACCTGAGAAAGTAATGTAGTAGGTATTTGTATAAAAGATATTCCTCGTTTGAAAGTGGCTGCACAAAAGCCCCCCATATCACCTATTACACCTCCACCAAGATTTATTAGCAACCCTTTTCTATCAAACTCATGGTTTGTAAGGTGCTGCCATATTTGCTGGCAGGTATTCAGATTTTTATTTTCCTCGCCGCTTTCTATGGTTATGATAGAAGCATAAGGTATAATTTCCTGTAATAAAGGAAAACAGTGCTCTGATGTATTTTCATCAACAAGCACTGCTATCTTTGTAGGGTTTTTTGATTGAATAAGTTTATTCAACTCATTCTTTACATCTTTAGTAATAACTACGTTGTTATTATGCATTGATGTTTTGATTGTTCATAATTTCGCTTTGTCTTTTTATAGAAGCTCTGTGAATTTCTTCATAAATAGCCGTGATAAAACCTTCTGACAATTCTACTGATTGGCCTGTAGCAATTCTATCTTTTAAGATAGCATCCCATCTACTTGCCTGCAAAGTAGTTACATTATTATCTCTTTTGAACTCGCCTATTTTCTCTACAACTCTCATACGTGTAGCCAAGACTTCAATTACATCCCTGTCAATGCCGTCTATTTGCTCTCTTAAATCTTCTAATGTTTCATTAAATGCAACATTGCTAGATGATGAGGTTCTTATTTTTAATAATCCAAGTATTTCTACTAATCTATCTGGAGTAACTTGCTGTGCTGCATCAGACCAAGCTTTTTCTGGGTTTGGATGCGTTTCTATCATTAAACCATCAAGTCCTAAGTCCATGGCTCTTTGAGAAACTTCTAAAATTAAGTCTCTTTTGCCTGCAATATGGCTTGGATCATTTATGATAGGCATTTCAGGAATCAATCTTTTCAATTCTATAGCCATATTCCACATTGGAAGGTTTCTATATCTTATCTTTTGATACGTAGAACAACCTCTGTGTATTGCTGCTAATTTAGTAATTCCAGCTCCTCTAATTCTTTCCAATGCACCAATCCAAAGTTGTGTATCTGGGTTTATTGGGTTTTTAACTAAAACTGGTATGTCTACTCCTTTTAGGGAATCTGCAATTTCTTGCATAGAAAACGGATTTACAGATGTGCGAGCACCTATCCATAAAACATCTATACCATATTTAAGTGCTAACTCTACATGTTGAGGGTTTGCAACTTCTGTTCCTATTTTATGACCATACTGAGCTTTTGCTGCTTGCAACCATTTCAAACCATCTTCTCCTACGCCTTCAAATGCGTTAGGTCTAGTTCTTGGTTTCCAAATACCTGCTCTCATTATATCTACTTGCTTACCATTTAATTGGCTTGCAACATCCATAATCTGCTCCTCTGTCTCTGCGCTACATGGGCCAGCAATAATCATTGGTCTATCTTTAACTCCTGACCAACTTTCTAATGATTCTATTTCTAAATTTATCATAATCTAAGCACCTACCTTTGGGTAAAATGGATACAAATATACTAGTTTTTAGATAAAAACCATTAATGTGAGATAAATCATACCTATAATTCTTAATATTTCTTAGTATATTCTTGTGTTTTGTCTGTTTTGGTTTAAATAGTTAAAATAATCATACTTACTTTGACTTGATATAGGTAACCAAATCAAAATTATTGTTTAGAATAGTAAAACACTGGGTAGTGTTTTATATGTTTTCTTATAATAAAAATGGCAGTTTTATTCATGTTTTGTGCGGCATGTTTAAAATGTGTTTCTAAATCTGAAGCAATTAATTCAAAGCCACAATAAACACCTTCTTTTACAAACACACCATAGGTTAAATTCCCTACAACCACTTTTACAGCAAAACTATCATGAGTAAAACAAAGTGTATCTAGTGCTTCTGAAACCCTTGCATTATACAAGACATAGCTTTCTTGTCCAATACAAGCCCCTTTACAAAGTTTTTCATTAAAATTAGTGCATTCTTTTTGGTTCCCTTCTGACTTATTTATTTTCTGGCATAGGGCATACTTTTTTTCTAATATATTTACTTGACCCAATGCAGTAAATGTATCTTCAAAAGCCATAATGGCTTTTGTTTTTACAGATGTTTTAATAATTTCTAACTTTGTAAAACTATCCTGATTTTGGTAGGATATAATACCGTACGGAAAATTATTTTGTTTTGCCCCTTTATTGAATTTAGGTTTATTGTTGCTAATTAGTTCATTTTCTAGCAAGTGCGAAATAAAATCATTATCAGTAAGTGTATAGGTTACATCATAAAATCCATTTTTAAGTTCAATTGCTTTATCGGAGTTTTCGTTAAAAAGATGGTTGAAAATTCTTTTTTTTATATTTATGCTTTTACCTACAAAAAGCACTTCATTTTTTGCATTTAAAAACACGTACACCCCGTTTTTTTCTGGAATGGATTCTATTTTTTGCCAAAGCTCTTCATTTATATTGGCTTGGTTTAGTAGTTTCTTTTTAGGGTCAAGAATGTATTCAGCAAATTTTTCATTAGCATAAAGTAAAACGAAAATTTTACTGGTAGCCTCTGCATCTGCCATAGCTCTGTGTGCATTTTTTAGCTCTATAGATAGACTTGCACATAATTTACCTAAGCTATAACTATCTTTTCCAGGAAATAACTTCCTGGATATTTGTACTGTACATAGTTTTTTTCTGATAAATTCATACCCCAAAGATCTAAATTCAGCCTGTATAAAGCCATAATCGAAATTTACATTATGTGCCACAAAATAACAATTTTCTGTAAATTCAATAATTTTTCTAGCTACCTCAAAAAACTTTGGTGCATTTGCCACCAATTTATTATCTATGCCTGTAAGTTGTGTAATAAAAGGTGGAATATCTACCAACGGGTTTATGAGCGTTTGGTATCTGTCTATTTCTGAAATTCCGTTATGTTTTACAATAGCAATTTCTGTTATTTTTCCTGTACTAAAGTTACCTCCAGTGGTTTCTATATCTATTATGACAAAATCCATTTCTTTCCTAAAGGATCAAAAATACATTCATTTTTATTTAAAACACTTTTTTTAATGGTATATATTTCAGAGTCTAACTTCTAAAGTAAGGTAAGCATTTCTACCAGCGGCTGGCAAAATACCTGGACCAGGATAGCCCGATGTTCGTTTTGTGAAGTAGCTTTCATTAGCAAAATTATTAATTCCAGACTCTATACTTATGTTTTTATGGAGTTGCAATGCCATAGAGAAATCAAAAATTAAATAAGAAGGTATTTCTCCAACGATAGCATTTTGTATAAATACAGCATTAGAAGCGTCAGAAAATTGTTTTGAGGTGTAGCTAGATTGTAATGTACAAGATAATTTATCTCTTTTGTAAGTTACACCTGCTTTGACATTTAAATTAGGAGCGTACTCAACTTGGTTATTGTGTATACTGCGATCATCTGGATTAATGTATCTTGAGTTTACCAAAGCGGTATTGCCAAAAATCTCTACTTGATAGTTACAACTGTCACACCACATGTCACTTATTTTGTACTCTCCAAAAAACTCTAAGCCATACACCAAAGCATCTGCAATATTAGATCTGTAGCGTTTGGTAGTTAAAACAATAACTGGGTCTGAAAATTTTTTGAGCGTTTCTCCTATTCTATCGTTGTATTTTAATACAAAAAAAGAAGCATCTAGTTTATATTTATTAAATGTAATGGCTCTGTATCCTAGGTCAAAATTATATCCTTTTTCATCATGTATAGATCTGTCTATGACTAGG
>JAYVIQ010000033.1:0-7282 GCA_043770215.1 Cytophagales bacterium
GAAACCCTATCGGGTCAGGCTCTACGCTCTCGCTTTTTTTGCTGAAAAAGCAAAAAAGAGCTCCGCTTCGATCCTTTTCGCAAAAAAAATAATAGGTACCGGTATCATTGCGGAAATTCACAAAATTCTTCCCCAAAAATTACTGGTTTAGCGTAGTTTAGATTTATGTTGTAATATCAAATAATAATTTTTTGTTGTAAAATACCATTATCCTGGTTAATTTCTATATGGTATAAGCCTGGAGAAATAAATTTAACTTTATCCTGTGATTTAGAATTAGCTTCTAAAATTGTTTTTCCAAGTTTGTCTATTATACAGAAATGGAAAAACTTGGTTACATCTAAATCTATTTTATTCTTCTTTAAAATTGAGTAAATGTTCATGCCAGTAACTTTAATGTTATATTGTTTAATACAGAACCTAATGTAAAAAGTAAACATAAAATTAAAAAATATTTTTAGTTTTGACCCAAATAATAATCAACCGACTTACTTTCAGTTAATTGCATATAAATATGAATTTCAAGCCAATAATTTAATAGAGTGTTTTATACTAAGAATTAACTTTACAAATAGATTATCCTATTATAAACTTTGTTGGACCTAAACAAAAAAAGAATGGTTGCCCATTCTTTTTTTAATTGCATGTATTGTAAAAGAAACTTAAATTTACTCTTCAACCGTTTCTCTTTTTTTTACGTTTCTATACAAATAAGTATCAAAAATGTGTCTTTTAGCAAATCTGTATTGAGTATTAGTATTTACTAACTTAACATAAACTGGCTTAGGAACACCAAAATATTCGTAAACACTTCCATCTAAGAATGTAATCTCTAATTTTGCGTTTTTATAGTTAAAATCACTAATACCAGATGTAGTAGTGGTTGCAATATATTCTTCTTTATTAGATAGATGTGTTTCTGGAGCTATACTTACCAAGAAATGATATGCTTCTATCATCAATTTGCTTTTTATTTCAGCAGCTTCTAGATCTGGACCACCATTTGGAAACTTATCTGGATGGCAATCTTTCATTACGTTTCTGTAAGTCAGTTTAATTGCTTTTAGGTCTATTTCGCCAGCAATATCATACAACTTTTTATATTCAGCAATTCGTTTCATTATCTTACTTATTTATCAATTTTAATGTGGTAAAAAATAAATAGTATTTTGTGAGCTATATTTTTTACAGTTGCAAAAGTAGGTATTTTTTTAGGAGTATCTGCACTTTTATTGCAGTAATTGATTTTAGCCGAATAAAATCCGTGAAAGAAAAAAACAATAAGAAAGGAACCTTGGCTCCTTTCAAAAAAAATAAAAAGCATTACTTTTTAACTAAGCTTCTTTGGAAGCTTCTTCATTACCACTTATCATATCTTTCACTTTTTCAGAAGCATTAGAAGCCATTTCTTTTGCATCTTCTGTAAGTTCTGCTGCTTTTGATTTGCCAGCTTCTATCACTTCAGCTGCTTTTTCAGAAACATTAGAAGCCAATTCTTTTGCATCTTCTGTAAGCTCTGCTGCTTTTGCTTGTGCAGAACCAAACCACCCTTTTATTGAATTCAATATACCCATATCATCTCTTTAAATTGTTTGAAACTAAATGTATTAACTATTTTTATATTTTTTAAAATAAAATTGATTTTTTAGTTTTCTAGACCAATGATTTTAGAACATTTTAGTATTTTTGAAATTGTATTTACAAAACATAGTAAAAATGGGAAGAGCATACGAGTTTAGAAAAGGAAGAAAAATGAAACGTTGGGCATCTATGTCAAAAGCTTTTACAAGAATAGGCAAAGACATTGTGATGGCTGTTAAAGAAAATGGCACTGACCCTGATGGGAATTCTAAACTTAGGGCTATAATTCAGAATGCTAAGGCTGTAAATATGCCTAAAGAAAATATAGAAAGAGCTATAAAACGTGCGTCTGAAAAAGATACTGCCAATTATGAAGAGAAAATATTTGAAGGCTATGCGCCCCACGGAATTGCCATATTAATAGAGACAGCTTCTGATAATAACAACAGAACTGTTGCCAACATAAGAAGTCATTTCAGCAAATGCAACGGTAGCTTAGGCACTTCTGGTTCTGTAGAATTTATGTTTGATCGTAAGTGCCATTTTAAAATTGCCAATAACGGAGAAGATTTGGAAGAAATGGAATTGGAACTAATAGATTTTGGAGCAGAAGAGATTTTTGAGGATGAAGACGGGATTATGATTTATGGCCAATTTCCAGATTTTGGCAAAATACAAGGGGCTTTAGAAAAAATGGGAAAAACAGTTGTTTCTTCTGGTTTTGAGCGCATTCCAAATATTACCAAAGACTTGTCTACCGATCAAATAAAAGATGTAGAAAAATTATTAGAAAAACTTGAGGAAGATGATGATGTACAACATGTTTTTCATACGATGGCAGAAACAGAAGATGAGTAAAAATCTAATCTAAAGAATAGTTTAAGGTTTATAATTCAAAGATTTTGAATTGACTATTTACATCATATTTTCTATTTATTTAATAAACAATTTAAAAATTGTTTCTCAGTTTTTAATTTAATAGAATCAAAAAAGAGTTTATATCAAGCTTTTGAGATAGACTCTTTTTTTGTTTGGTATAATTACTTTTTTTTAATACAAAATTTACATTAGCTTTCAATTGAATGAAGTACAACCTATCTTTTAGTTTTTATAAACCGTGCATGACCGCTAATACAAAAATTTAAAAAAAAATAGACCAAAAATCTCTTGAAAGTGTATATTCAGCACTTTTTTTAACTTTTTAGTAGTCAAATGACTTTTAAAAAAAAATTAGCTTTAGTTTAGAAATCTAAATAGTATTGTCCTCCCAAAAAAATAAGCGCTTACTCATTTAGCCTCTTCTTAAATGTTCAACTGATTTCCAATGAATTAGTAAGGTTATAGGAACATAAAACTGTCATATTATTTGTAGTAATTAAAAAAAAATGTGAATGTTTTTTTAATAATAAATAGATTTTATATTTTTAAGTATACTAATAAACTACCAATGAAAAAAACTATTTTACACGCACTCTTTTTGTTAAGTATTCAATCATCTTTTTGTCAATCTTTAAATGATGGTGACTTGCTTTTTATCTCTATTCAAGCTTCGGGCAATAAAGAGTTTTCATTATTAGCAATGAAAACCATTTTACCAAACGAAGAACTATTCCTAACAGATGCTGCTTACCAAGAAAACGGAACTTTTTTAGGAGAAGGAACTTTAAAATGGAAAAATGACAATAAAAACATAGAAAAAGGTTCAATCATTGAGATTTCAGACGCAAGCGGTAGCTTCAAAAGCAATTTTGGGGAAATCACAAAAACAGGCTCTTTTACTCCTTCGGGCACCGATCAACTTATTTTGTACCAACCCAACTCCACTGATACCACCTTTATTAGTGCAATAAATTGGGGAGCCCAAGACTCTTGGATTAGCTCAGGATCAACTACAACATCAAACTCTTACTTGCCTAAAAATTTAAGCTCAATTATCACTTTTGGGTCCAATAAAGTATACGGAAAATTCAACAGCCCTACTTCTGAAATAAGTACCATTGAGTTAAAAAAATCTATTTTAAACCCTGATTCTTGGACTTTAAGTAACTTAACTCCATTAGGTTTTTGTTCTGAAATTAATATAAATGATTCAATTCCTGAAATTGTTTTAAATACTTTAAAAGATGGTGACATTGCTTTTACATCCATTTTAACCACAAAAAACAAGACAATAACATTTGTAGCTCTTTCAGAAATAAAAAAAGGACAAAAACTTTTTTTTACTGACAATGCCTTGCAAGAAAATGGTAAATTAGCAACAAATGAGGGTCAAATTATATGGACAGCAACCAGCACAATTAAAGAGGGTAATTCAATTTATATTTCTGACACCTCTGGAATATACACTTCTAACTTAGGAAACGTAGAAAAAAAAGGTTCATTTACGCCTTCAAATAGCGAGCAATTATTGGCTTTTCAAATTCAAAATAATACAGACACCCTATTTTTAGCCGCTATCAACTGGGGCACAGGAAATTCTTGGATTAGCACAGGAGTAACATCTACAACTACTTCTTATAAACCAATTAATTTAAAAACAATAGTAAATTTTGGTTCAGCAAAAGCAAACGGAGTTTTCAATTGTCCAACACAATTAATCAATACCCTACAATTAAAAGAAGAGATTTTAAATATAAAAAACTGGACTCTAGCTACAAGTTCAGAAGCAACTCCCCTGCCTTGCCTATCAATTCATGTAAACCAAGTATTAACAATTTCCGAAACAAATTTCACAAAATCTGATTTGGATTTATTTCCAAATCCAAGTAAAAATAATTTGGTATACAGCTCAACGCCATTAACAAATACCAAAGTGTATACCTTGCTTGGCAAGGAGGTTGAGATAACTTACTCAAATAACCAATTAGATTTAAGTAATTTACCTAAAGGATGTTACATATTTACCTGTGACCAAGGAAGACAAAATTTATATTTAGAAGATTAAGAAAGTTGCCTGATGTGTCTTTTGGATTAGAATAATAGAAGTTAAATTTCCTTTTTTTTCTAATTTAAGTTGCATTTATAAGGTTGTTTAAGCTTAAAAATTGTATCTTTAAGATATAAAGTTATAGCTAATGAGTGCAAAAGTAAAAGTATTGATTATAGGTTCTGGACCATCAGGATACACAGCAGCAATTTATGCAGCAAGAGCTGGATTAGAACCCCTTTTATTTCAGGGAGATCAGCCAGGCGGACAACTCACCATTACAAATGATGTAGAAAATTACCCTGGATATCCAAAAGGGGTAAATGGACCACAAATGATGATGGACTTTCAAGAACAGGCAGCTCGTTTTGGTACAGATGTAAGGAATGGCTTTGTAACTGAAGTAAAATTTGAAGAAGGAAATCATGAAGTAACTGTAGATGGGAAAGAAACCTTTTATGCAGAAACTATAATTATATCTACAGGAGCTGCTGCTAAATGGTTAGGACTACCTTCTGAAGATAAGTTTAAGTACGGTGGTGGTGTAACTGCTTGTGCTGTATGCGATGGCTTTTTTTACAAAAAACAAGATGTAATAGTTGTAGGCGCAGGAGATACTGCTTGCGAAGAAGCACACTATTTATCTAAAATCTGTAATAAAGTTTACTTGATGGTACGTAGGGACGAAATGCGTGCATCTAAAATAATGCAGCAAAGAGTTTTGAACACACCTAATATTGAAGTTGTTTGGAATACAAACACTTTAGAGATACTAGGAGATAAAGAAGTAATAGGTGCAAGAGTTATAAATACAGCTACAAATGTAGAGAGTACCATAAATGCTACTGGTTTTTTTGTAGCTATAGGTCATAAGCCTAATACTGATATTTTCAAAGGACAAATAGATTTGGACGAAAATGGGTATATAAAAACAAAAGCAGGGACAACATTAACTAATTTCCCTGGTGTTTTTGCAAGTGGAGATGCTCAAGATAGTATTTATAGACAAGCAGTAACAGCGGCTGGTACAGGTTGTATGGCAGCTCTTGAAGCAGAACGTTATTTAACTGAAAGAGAAGATATTTAGTGAAATACTTCTTTTTAACGATAATACTTATAATCTCAAGCTTTCAATCGCTGTATTCTCAAAAAAAATACAGCGATAAATTGAAAGAATGGTTTTTTCCTTCTCAGAAAGAAGTACATTCTGCGCACCCTAAACTTGATACTTCTGAAACTTTACTAAGTGATTCTGCAGAGACTTTTTTTTCTAAACATTACAGTCCAGACATAGATGAAAGTGGTCTAGAAATCTCAGGCGAAGAAAGTGAGTACGATGAAGATATAGAAGCTGAGGAACTTTTTTATTTAGATAGCTTAGAATCTATTGGAGTAACGCATCACGTAATTTTGAAAAACGAAAAAGAATGGTTATCCGTAGATACTTTATATAAATACTTTGACTCTTTACGTGTAAATCCGTATAGATTTGACCCAAGTCAAATTGTAGACTCTATTCGTTTAGTACTCTATGAAGACTCTAGAAGTTGGAGTATGCCTTTAGATTCTATTCACTACATAACCTCTAGATTTGGTCCAAGAGGCTCTTCTAATCATTACGGAATAGATATAGGTCTAGATATTGGGGATAAAGTCCATGCTACTTTTGATGGTGTTGTACGTATTTCTAAATACAACCCTGGAGGTTACGGAAATTACATACTATTACGTCATTACAACGGAACAGAAACAATTTACGGTCACTTATCTCAAAGACTTGTAGTAGTAGGACAAGAAGTAAAGGCCGGTGAAATTATTGGTTTGGGTGGTAATACAGGAAGAAGTTCTGGGCCTCATCTGCATCTAGAAGTACGCTACAAAGGTATAGCTTTAGACCCTGCTTTGTTCTTTAACTTTAGTAAAAGAGAATTATCAGACAAAACTGTAGTTGTAAGCACAAAAAGATTTAGCGCAGTAAAAACTGTTAGAAATAAAGTATATCATAAAGTAAGAAGAGGAGACACATTATATGGTATAGCAAGAAAATATAATATAAAAGCAAGCTCCATCTGTAAAATTAATAGAATAAGTACCAGAACTACTCTAAAGGTTGGACAAACAATAAGAGTAAAATAGTGTTTGATTGTTTAAACATGTATAAATATTAAATGAAATTAGATATTTTAGCCTTCGGTGCTCATCCTGATGATATAGAACTTTCTTGTGCTGGAGTACTTATGAAAGAACATTCTTTGGGAAAAAATGTTGGAATTATAGATTTAACAGAAGGAGAGTTAGGCACAAGAGGAAGTGTAATTTCTAGATATGAAGAATCTAAGAAAGCAACAGAAATTTTAGGACTAAATATTAGAGAGAACCTAAATTTAGGAGACGGACGCCTAGAGAATACATGGCATAACCAATTGAAAGTCATTGAAATAATAAGAAAATACAAGCCAGAAATTGTTATTTCAAATGCTATAAAAGATAGGCATCCAGATCATGGAAAAGGTGCAGATTTATTAAGAGATGCTCTGTTTTACAGTGGACTTGCAAAGATAGAAACCTATCATAATGAAATAAAGCAAAATCCATGGAGACCAAAAGCACATTATCACTACATTCAAGACCAATACATAGAACCAGATTTTGTTGTTGATGTGACAGAATTTTGGGATAAAAAAATAGATTCTATAAAAGCATACAAAACACAATTTTTCGATCCTAATTCACAAGAGCCAAAAACTTATATATCAAATCCTGATTTTTTAGAAT
>JAYVIQ010000034.1:0-9153 GCA_043770215.1 Cytophagales bacterium
TTATTGGTATCCTGGAACACAATTTAATGGAGCTACGTACAACGGAACCGTTACCATGGAAGACCCTGGAAAAACAATAGCTACTGTAGAAAGAACCCCATTATTAATGGACTGGGATGTAGTTTACAAATGCCCAAAGACAACAGTATCAACCATTTTAGCAGCAGAATGCTGCATACCTGTGGGAGATGCATTTAGCATAACTTCACCATTTGCAAGCCCCACAAATGATCAGTTTCCATTGACTTTAACCGCATCAGGAGTAGACATAAACAATAGTATGAATTATTATTGGTACAACGAAGCGGGTACTTTATTAGCAAGTGGTCTTGGGAAAAACACATATCAAGCCACTTCCAAAGGGCA
Organism: Cytophagales bacterium; assembly: GCA_043770215.1. Classification (GTDB taxonomy): domain Bacteria; phylum Bacteroidota; class Bacteroidia; order Cytophagales; family JAAEPT01; genus JAYVIQ01. The sequence goes on from JAYVIQ010000034.1 coordinate 367, forward strand.
ATACACTGTAAAGGTAGTTAGAAATGCAACTGACGCTACCAAAAGCGCATGTTACAACCAAAAATCAATATTGTTAAACATTAGAAGTATTTTTGCTCCTGATGATTTTACTGTTTGTTTAGGCGAGCCAATTAGTTTACGTGCTAATGGATCTGAGGGGAGTTACACGTGGAGTAGTTTAAATAAAAAAGCTAACGATGCAATAAAATCTCCAAACAATCAAACTACTGATTTCAATATTGATGTAGCTGGAATATATGCCTTAAAAGTAGAAGGAGATGTAAACTTAGGCGAATTAGTCAAAGATGGAGAGTTCGAGAAATTTTCTATAACTAATCCATTTGCTTTTTTCAATTCTCAGTATACTAATATATCAACGAATTTAAAATCAAATAGTCAGTTTGTAGTTGAAAACAGAATTTTTGCTTACGATACACCTCAATGCACTGACCCTTCTTATTTTCAAAAAACTGACCCTACAACAAATGCCGTAAACTCTAGAGGAAAGGTTTTATATGCAGACCCTCCAAGCACTGGAACAGCAGTTGCAAATACTGCAGCCTACGCTCTAGAAAAGTTTCTTTGGCAGCAATCTGCCATGCCTCTTGAGAAAAACCAGACTTATTCTTTTTCAATGGATTTATCAAGTTGGAATAATACCGTTACAGCAGCTACAAGCCCTGTAATTATGGTGTTAGTAAATGGGACTCCACTAAACCTTTCTGTAAATGGAGTGGATGTTGGTACAACATATGCTTTTTCAGGTTCTGTTTGTACATGGAAAACAATTACAGCTACTTGGAATTCTGGTAACGCCACAAATGGAGAATTAACAATTGCAGAAATTTCTAAAATAGATAAGGGGTATGAACTAGCAATGGACGATATTACATTTAGTACAGGAAGAGGTAAACAAAGCGATGAAGTTATTGTAACTGTGCAAGATTGCAACGAATTTGAAGTGCTTGCTAACCAAACCGTTTGCTTAGGAGCTCCCGTAACCTTGAATACTGTTAAAAATACAGGTTTTTTTAAAGAATGGAAAGACCCAAACGGAACTGTAGTTTCTACAACAGAGTCAGTGCAAGTTTACCCAACAAGTACAGGTGATTATACAGCAAGAACCCAATACCCTGTATTAAGCTTAATTAAAAACGGGAACTTTGAAGCTGACGCACCACTGGATTTTACCACTCAAATGACTCCTATCCCAGCTAACAATACCAGCCTTAATAATGGGGAATATTTTATTGGATCTGGTACCGACACTAGATTTAATGAATATATGGCAAAAAACTTCGCCGATCATACAGCAACAGTAGGGTCAGACAAAATGATGATTGCCTGGTTAAGAAACGGAGCTACTAACAACACTGTTATTTCTAAAACTTTTGCAGTAACTAATGGCACTTCATACGGATTCTCTTCCTTTTTCAAACACAATCACAAAGTACCAACGGGAACAAATGCAAGCGATTATACTTTTGAATTATTACTTGGAACAACTGTTGTTAAAACTTTTGTATTGCCGAAAGGAAGTGGCTGGACAGAGTTCTCTTATTCATGGACAGCTACAACTACTGAAAATACTACCCTTACTTTACGATCAAATTTCACAAATAACTCTGGACAAAATGGCGTAGCTATTGATGACATAAAACTAAACCAGCTCGGGACTCAAGCAACCGACAATCTTACTATTACCGTAAAAAATTGCACCACACTAGATTTGACAGATTTAGGATGTTTTGAAACAATTAAAAAAGTAAAAGCAGTAAGCAATGGGGTTTTCAAAGGTTGGTACAATAATTTGGGTACACTTATTTCTGATAATAATACGCTATCTGTTACACCAACAACCACTGAAACCTACAGCGCAGTAGCTAGCGTGAGTTTAGGGACAATGAATCAAAATTCTAGCTTTACAGATAATGGTACTGGCTTTACATTTACGGGTAATTTAGGAACAGATGCTATCCCTAGACCTAATAATTACCTATTTACAACCAATTCTAATACATTAAAAGAATTAGATAATATAAACAACATTGCTTTAAACCTGAATGATTCTCAGGGCGCTGGAGGCAAGTATTTGGTGGTATCCCCTAACGGAGATGCAACTAATTACACCTTAGTAAATACTAGCGCAATAAGCGTAACTGCTAATACTACTTATGCCATTGGGTTTAATTTTGCTTACATTAAAAATGGAGCTCCTGTAAAGCCTCCTTTAAAATTGTACGCGGGAAATACTTTAATTGCAACATTTACACCTATAGTAAATAATGATTGGCAAACTTTCTCGGCTACTTATACCCCTACTACCAATGCCAGTACCGTTTTTTCTATAAGAGTTGATAATACAAACGATTATAATAAGACAGTAAATTTAATATACGCCATAGACAACTTCAAAGTAGCTCCAACTGTAGACGCTGTTTCTGCAAATATATCCCTTGCTCCATGTGCACCAGCCGCCATAGATGTAGACACTACCTTATGTTCTTCAGTTGCTACAAATATTAGCTTGGCTACTTTTGAAAACAAAATGACCGATGGCGGAAAAAGCATAGCTTCTGGTTGGTTTAATTCCATTTCAGATGCAAATGCAAATACGAGCCCTATTGCAGTTACAACAGGCTTATCACCAATAAATGGACAGAAATATTACTTAAGAACAACCGATGCTGTAAGTGGAAATGGTGTTGCAACCCTAACATTTACACTTACTACTTCCCCAGCTGCTCCAAGCACCAAAAACTTTAAACTTTGCCTAAACGAAGCCATAAATGCACGAGCAATAACAGACAGCATTACCAAAGCTGCTACTGGAACCCTAACTTGGTACACAAATGGCACCAACACAGTTATTACACAACCAACGCTTTTATCTACACCTGCAGGTACTCGTACCTTTGAGTTAACACAAACTGTTAACGCCTGCCCTAGTCCAAAAGCAGCAATCAGTATAATAGTAAATGCCTTACCAACCGTAACTGCCACATCAGACGAAACAGACAACACGCTTTGTGCTGGAGAAAATGTGGTACTAACAGGAACAGGTGCAACTAGCTACACATGGGATAATAGCGTAATAAATGCAACTGCTTTTGTACCAACAGCAACCACTATCTATACTGTTACGGGCAAAGATGCCAATGGCTGTACAAATACCGCAACATCAACTGTAACGGTAAACCCTACTCCTAGCGCCACAATAAGTGGGTCAGGTAGTGTATGTGCAGACGGATCTGACAATCAAATAGTTACCATTACTACAACAAACGCTACTTTCCCCGCTACAGTAGTTGTAACTAGAAATGTAGGAGGAGATACAAGCCTTATTTTATCAACATCAAACGCAACAATAAATTCAAAAATAGCAAATACCTTTGCGTTAGCAAGTGTTTCTAGTGCAAATGGCTGTACAGCAAAAGCAATAGATTTAACGGGTTCAGCTGCTATCTTGTCTGTAGCAGTTCCTGTAGCAAATCTTATCTCTGCAAACACGCAAACTAACTTCGGAACAAGAAGTTACAAAGAACACTTAACCGCTGACTCCAGGGTAGATGTTGTTGCAAACGCCCTTACAACAGGGTATGTAGGCAGTTGGCTGCTTACAGGACAAGGCACTAAAAGTGCAAGCACAGACAATACCATAGCCATAACTGATTTGCTTACCCCATCAATATTTCCGGATACAGCATATGGAAAACCAGGAGTAAGTCAGTTAATATGGTCAGTAAAAGACAATGCAGACATATGTGATGCAGCTACAGACACGATAAAAATTGTAAAGGTCTCTAGAGGAATTTCAAATGCAGGGGCAAATACTTCAATTTGCATTGATAAATTGCCATTTACACGTACCGCCCAGACTCCCTTACCTGTTTTAGAAACAACTTATTGGATAGATGTAGACGGAGCCTTTAACGCACCAAATACAAAAATAAATAATGTAACGCTCACTATACCTAACACCGTAGCCAAAGGCTCATATACCTTTAAATATTTGATAGAAAATACAAAATACCCTACACCATCAGAATCATTTTTTGTACTTACAATAGATGAATTACCTTCAGATGCTACTGTAGCTTCCACTACAATTAAAACGTGTGACATTACTGCAAATTTAAATGCAATTGCACCAACAACAGGGACAGGGATATGGAAAAAAGTATCAGGAACAGGTACTGTAACACCAGCAGACTTATCTAAACCAGAAGCAAACGTTACTGGATTATTAAGTGGCGAGTCAGGAATTTTTAGATGGATAACAAGCAATGGAGCGTGTGTAAACAAAGACTCAGTAGATGTAACTATTACAAAAGCCGGTAGTCTTACGCCTGCAACTGTAAAAGTAAACGGAGTAGAAATTGCTAATAAAGATACCGCATTTATATGCATTAGCGCATTAAACAAAACAATCTCTAATGCAGGATTTGTAACCGCAACAGAAACTGGTATTTGGGACATTGTGTCTGGCACTTCTATAACACTATTAGAAAACAACTCTGGCAGTCAGACTATGACATTGAACAATGCAGGTACTACAGAACTAACCTGGACGGTAAGTGACGCCTCTGGCTCAGGGTGTAATCCAAACACTAGAAAAATTTATGTTACCGTTGTAAATGAAGCTACTGTGGACATTGTAAGCATAACTGAAAACACAATTTGCCAAGGCGAAAAAGTAACTGCAATAGTTACAAGCTCTAATGCAGTAGGCTCACCTGTTTGGAACACAGGAAGCGCAACTATTTCTGCTACATCTGGATTAAATACCGGAGAGTTTATGTTACAAACAACCGCTGCTACACTAGAAGGCGAAAAAAATGTAAGCATTAGCGTTTCTAACCCTACTTGTGGCATTGCTACAGACAATGGGAAATTCTTTGTAAATAAAGTTTATAACCCACAATTTGACATTACCCCAATACCAACCCAATGCGAAAAAAATAAAGTACTCTTTACACTATCAAATACTAGAGACTTGTTGGGAGCTACTTATGCATGGAGCTATACAGGCCCAGGAATAGCAGGAGTTGCTACTGGAAATACGTTTGAAGTATCAGACCTTATCCAAACAACTACAGCAGAAGTTAAATTAAAAGTAGTATCTGGATACACGTGTAATCTGATGGGGGCTGTCTTAAAAGATTCTATACCTGTAACTGTAAAAAAAGCCCCTAAACCTGCCTTAAGTATAGCTAGTTTAGATACTACAATATGTGAAAATAGTTTCATAAATATTTTCACTTCAGATTTAGAACCTAGTTTATCTGATTTCCAATGGTACAAAAACGGAACTAAACTGATTGGAGAAACAAAATCATCTTTACTAAACGTAAATAGTAGCGGTATTTACTACATGACAGAAACGGACAAGGGTATTTGTGCCAGTGTAAATACAGAAAGTCTAAAATTACAGGTAGATGTTATACCCACAGTAAATGCTGGAAATGATATTGAGATTTTTGAACAAGAAAACACTAGTCTAAATGGATTAGTTTCTGTAGGAGTATACAATTGGAATACATTACAAACTACAAATAAAGCTAATTCTGATATTGTTTTAGATAAAAATAACTTGAAATCTGAGCTTATAAGTCTTGAAGGCACAGGCGGGTTTTATGAAATAGAACTTAGTTCTACAAACGGCAAATGTAAGAATAGCGACATCTTAAAAGTAGTGATAAAGAAAAAGTTACGTGTGCCTAATGCATTTACAGTAAATGGTGACGGTATAAATGAAACTTTTGTTATTGATGGGATAGATACTTATCCATATGCTACTGTATCAATTTTTAACAGATGGGGAAATATAGTATTTACAGCAAAAAATAACTACGCTGAAAACCCTTGGGATGGTGGCAGTTTACCTGAAGGAGTGTATTATTATTTGATAGACACATCTAGCGAAGACAAAAAAGTTTCTGCACACACTGGAGTTATTCATTTGTTGAGGTAGTTAGTTATTCACATAAAAAAAGGGCTTTAAAAAGCCCTTTTTTTATAAATGTTTCAGAAATTAAATAAAAAGTAATTGTATACAACCAATTATAAATCCTAAAACAGCACCAACCAATTCTATAAACTTAAACTCTTTTTGAAGTATAGACATAAGCAACTCTTCTATTTTCTCTGTAGAGAAAGAAGAAAACTTAGCGCTTACTATTTCATTTATATCTATTTTAGCAGACAAATTATCTGCAAATTTATCCATTACAGATGGCAACATCTCTTGAATCTCAGCCATTAAAGTACCTTTAATTTTTGCAATCAATGAATCATTCATTATAAAAGAAAGCATAGGCATTTCTGCTATAAGTTTTGTTCTTAAAAACAGTTCTATACGTTCATCAATTAAACCAACTATAGATTCTTGACTCTCTTTAGAATTGAATTTGTCTTTGATATCGTTTATTGAAAACAACTGATTAGCTACCAAATCTCCAATTTTTTGAGCCAACGCATCTTTTCTTTTTGGAAAAATGCCTTGCAAAGTAAAAAACCCAAAATGTATAGGGTTTTTGGGTCTAAATAACATTTTTACAGCTACCCAATTAGTTACCCAACCTATTGCAGCTGCAATAATTGGTAGTGCAACTATATTCCATTGTATTTCCATTGTATTGTTTATTTGTTTAATTGCTCAAAAGTAGAATTTTTATTCTCTAAAAATAAAAAAAAGCATTCTTTAGTTGATAAATCTAAAAAAAATGAATTTAAACAACCACAAAACAAAACTCATTTGTAACTTGTTTTACAAATGAGGTAAAAGATAAAAATTCAATATGAAAAAAATAACAAAATCTGACGCCGAATGGTTGGAGCAACTAAACGAAGACGAATTTTATGTCACTAGAAAAAAAGGGACAGAAAGAGCTTTTCTAGGAAAGTACAACAGTTACAAAGAAAAAGGGGTCTACATTTGCAAGTGCTGCGGAAATGAATTGTTTGAGTCAGACGCAAAATTTGACAGCGGTACTGGGTGGCCAAGTTACTTTAAAGCTATACATACAAACAATATTACTGAACATATAGACAAAAGTCATGGAATGACACGTACAGAAGTAACCTGTAGTGCTTGCGATGCGCATCTTGGTCATTTATTTCCTGATGGCCCAAAACCTACGGGACTTAGATACTGCATAAACTCAATTTCATTGGATTTCATAAACAAGTAATTGTACTTTATGTTTTTATAGAAGTTTTTTTTCTAGAGTTATATATATATATATATGTTGATCTAGTAAGACTTGTTACCTAAGCAATAAAATTTAAGAAGGGATCTTGGAAAGAGTAGTTGCGTTTGGCTACTCTCACAAATTTGTCCATATTCTAAAAACAATTTATTTTTAATTTTTAAACACAATTTAGCTTTTTAGCAATTCCTTAAACTGTCTGATTAAAAATCAATTACTTTTTATATTTATTAAAAGATGAAATGACTAAATTAAGGTTTAGAATCAAAAAAAGATGCGTGACTTTATTTTACAACAGAAGATGTAGACAATAAAAGCATAAATCAAAAGAGCAAACAACAAACTTTTAAACCTATGTAATAGTTGTTTTAAATAATGTTTAAAATAAAAATATGATTTTCAACAGTAAATTTGTAGCACTTTCTTTAGCATTAATTGTAGGTATAATAACAGCTCTAAGTGGGTTTTATATTTCTGAAATAAGCCTTTTCTACATATTTATAACTGGACTTACTTCTTTTTTAATTTGTTATGTATCTGGCTATATTTTATTAGAATTGGTTGTTTTTAAAGAGTTGAAAAATTTATACAGAAACATTATAAAGCTAGACAACCTTAGTTCTAAAAATGCAATAGACCAAATAAATGATTTTAGTGTAAATAAAATGAGCGCTGAACTTTTTAGTTACTCAGAGAAAAAAAACAGAGAACTAAAAAAGATGAAAGAAATAGAAAGTTTTAGAAGACAGTTTTTAGCAGATATAGCTCATGAACTTAAAACACCTGTACACATAGCTCAAGGATTTATAGAAACACTTATAGACGGCGCAATAGACGACTTAGAAGTTAGAGATAGGTTTTTGATAAAAACAAGTACTGCTCTAGAGAATTTAGAATTCATCATAAGAGATTTAATCAATATTTCACACTTAGAAACAGGCGAAATAAAACCTGATTTCCAGGTTATAGACCTAGTTCCTACTATTAAAAAAATAATCCTTCAATTAGAAGATAAGGCAAAATCAAAAAATAAAACCATACAATTTAACCACCCAACTAAAAAAGTATTTGTGCTTGTAGATGAATACAGAATAGGACAAGTAATTTCTAACTTGCTAGCTAATGCCATAAACTATTCTGGAGAAAACCTGTCTATTTGGATAAATATTACAGAAACTGATAAAAAATATAGCTTTGCAATTATAGACAACGGAATAGGCATAGACAAAATACATCATGATAAAATTTTCAATCGATTTTATAGGGTAGACAAAAGCAGATCTAAAGACCAAGGGGGTACAGGTTTAGGTTTAGCTATTGCTAAGCACATTGTAGAAGTACACAAATCAGAATTAAAACTTGAATCTTCTTTGGGAAAAGGAGCTAAATTTTACTTTGATTTAGAAAAGAAATAAACATTAGTTTTCTAAAATAAAAATACAAATAACCTCTATTAAAGACCAAAAAAACTATTTAAATACCAAAAACAACAACAATGGAATTACAAAAAATGTAAGACCAACATAGACTACACCAATCATTCTGTTGTGATAAGACCACTCTCCTATTTTTTTAG
>JAYVIQ010000035.1:0-5491 GCA_043770215.1 Cytophagales bacterium
GTAATCAGATAAAAATTCTTAAATTTGTTTAGAATGATAAAAAAAATAAAACTTACAGTCTTTTTAGTCCTTGGGCTTACACTTACTTCTTGTTTAGAAATATTAGAAGACATAAAGATAAATGAAAACGGAACGGGTATCTATAAACTAAATCTCAACCTTAGTCAAAGCAAAAGCCAGATAGATAAAATACTGACTCAAGACAGTATACAAGGGAAACCTATTCCAAACAAAGACAAAATAACCAAAGAGTTTAATAAATTGATTGAGCTTCTCAAAAATCAATCGGGTATAAGCCAAGTAGTCACCGAGTTAGATTTGTCAAATTTTATACTAAAAATTAGCTTTAATTTTGATAAAATAGAATCATTGAACACTGCTGTAAATAGTATTATTAAAAGTCAAGATTCTAAAGCCCCATTGAATCCTGTTGTCTACACATATGATTCAGGTATTTTTAGTAGAGTTTTAAATGCTGACCTTATGAGCCAAGCCCTAAGAGATAAAGAAAAAGTAGCTGCTTTTATGACCAATTTTGATCAAGCCAAAGTGACTAGCATTACTAGGTTTGAAAAAAATATAAAACAATCAAATCATTCAGAAGCAAAAATTTCCTCTAACTTTAAGAATTGTTTTGAGCAGGTAACAATCAATCAACTTTTGACAAATAAAAACTTACACAAGCATACCATAATATTGCAATGAAAAAAAAAATATATCTATTATTAAGTCTATTATCTAGTTCATTTTTAGGGTTTTCTCAGACGCTAGCAGACAGAACTCCCAATGATGCATTAATGGTTTTTAATTTCAATTTTGAGAGTATACACTCCAAAATAAATCTGCAAAAGATTAAAAATTTAGAAATGATAGAATTTGCTTTTGCAAATATTAAAGAAAGCTTAGGTAAAGACAGTACAATAGTTAAAAAGATGTACGCAGACCCCAATACTTATGGTATAAACCTTAAGCCATCGTTGTCATTAATTTTAAGAGAAAGAGACAATGAATATGGTGAAAAAATAATGACAAAACTTCTCATAGTGAACTTATCAAACATGAAAAAGTTTGAGAAACTAATGAAGTCTGTTTTTAATGAAGGCACAGAGTACAAAGATTTTTTAGAAACAAAAGGAGCATACAAAGTATTCCAATCAAATGATATAGCTTTTGTTTGGAATATAAATACACTTTATATCACACCTATAGACTACAACAATAGAGAAACTATAGAAGCTGAGTTAACATCTTTAACTTCATTGAACAAAACAAATTCTTTAGTCAGCAATCCTAATTTTTTAGAAAAGAACAGCACCTCTAAAGACATAAATTTTTGGATGGATTACGAGAAATTTTTAGAGGTAGCCCAAGAAAAAACAGTTGGTAATGCCAAATCTTTATTCGATTTTGATTTAGAAAAATTGAAAGGGTCAGAAACAGAAATGGGTATGTTATTTGAAAATGGTAAAATCACATTTGAATCCCTCTCTATTACAAATGAATTGTTAAAAAAAGAGAGTGCAGCTATCTACAGCCAAAAAGTGAATCCTGAGTTTTTTAATTATTTACAGCAAGACAGTCTATTAGGTGTTTTTTCCATGGCTTTTAATGTAAATGAAATGAAGAAAAGCATAGAATCTAATTACAAGAATTTACTAGATACAATAGAAATAAAACTAAAAGAAGAAGGTCTTAAGAAATTAGTAGTAACGAATAAAAAAGTGGTAGAGCTACAAAAAAAGCTAGATAGTGATACCCTTGAATGGGAAAATAGGTGGGTAGTTCAAGATAGTTTAGATCAAGCAATAGATAGCTTGGTAAAAATAGAGATGAAGACGGTAGACAACAAAATAGATAATACCCTTAAAGACTATGGAGTGACCAAAGCAGAAGCTTGGGAATTATTTAAAGGAGATTTTTTGCTTGCTGCTACCGGAGTGTATAATGTAATAGATACCGTAAGCTCCATGGAGTATACAGAAAATCTTGATGGCGAAATGGTTTACCAAGAAATAGAAAAAACACAACTTAGTCCAAGGCCATTGTTTTTAAGTGTAGCTACAATAAACTTAACTGACAAATGCGCCAATATTCTAAAAAAATTAGAGTCTGAAGGCTACATTAAAAAGAAAGACGATTACTATTTTATAACCGTTACTCAATATGATTTCTTTATAAAGTTAAATGGCAATGTACTTATTTTTACTAATGATAAAAGTGTAGTTACAAAAAAAGCTAAATCAGGAACAAACATCTACGGTAAATCACTTGATGCAAACATTTTAAAAAAATCTAGCGAAAACCCAATATACTTCTTTGCTGATATACAAAAAATGCTTTTGAAGATACCAACCGCAGAAAATGAGAAAAAAATGTTAGAGCCCGCTTTAAGTACGTTTGAAAATTTTGAAACAGTTAGTACCCTAAAGGAAGATAAAAATACTGTTTCTAGCGCTGTTCTTAACCTAAAAACAGAAGAGAACTCCATTCATATTTTATTAAATTTAGCTAATGAATACTATAAACTATTTGCCATCAGAGAATAAAGCGCTCTTATTTTTAACTCTATTAGGTTGTTCTTTTTTGTATTCGTGTACCAACAAAGAAGAGGAAAATAAATCAGAAGTCTTTCTGGGAAGTCCCCGAAATGCTCAGCTAAGTGCTAAGTTTATTCCTAAGAATTGGATTCAAAAACAATTGGCAGTAACTGGTGATACTAGTAAAACAGAGTCAGAAAATTTTAGCTTCTTAAGTTCTATTTCTCCTAACACACCAAGTGTAAATAAACTAATAGAAAATCTTATAAAACTAGAGCCAGACTTAAGTAAAAATTGGATACTTAATGCGGGCATAGAAGACAATATTAAATTTGCAAGTATATACTTCAAAATCAATAATGCTAAAGCAATAGAAGAGCTATTAGATGCCAAAAAAATATATTTAAAAGTACAGCAGAAAAATATAACCTTATTATTGGTAGATAATAAAGCAAAAGAGCATAATTTCATTATTTATGACAAAGAACATTTGCTACTTATAAAAACATATGGCAATGAAAAGGAGTCTATGAAATTGGCTCAAAACTGTACCTATTCTACAAAAGACGATTATATAACTCAGTTTGAAGCTGAGTTTAAAAACAAAAAAAATGATTTAGACATAAGAATAAAAAATGATTCTAAAATCTCTGAATATATACAGCTGCCTATTTTAAAAGATCTAACGGCAGGTTTCGATGGTTTTTTGAGCTTAAATGTCAAAGAAAATTCATTGGATTTAAGTTTGAACCCTTTAAATACCATACCTCTATTAGATAGTGTATTCTTAAAATTTTCTCCCATACAAGAGAAAAAAGCAAGCGTACAAGCAAACATAGAGCTCAAAAATTTAATTTCAATTTTAAGCAAATATGAGTACTTAGATGATGTGGAATATGAGTTAAATAAAGGCAAGCTTAATTTCAAAACATTGCGCACAATATGCAATGGGTTGGTGCAAGTTGCATATACTGGCAAAATAAATACCCCCGAAAAAACAATAACATATGTATTTGACGAGAACTTTAATCAAGTTAAAAAGTAGTTATGAAAAACCAAGAAACGTTTGATTTTGTTGGTATTGTGGGTACACCAAATGGAAAAAGCACTTTTAATTATTTGTTAAAGAATAGTTACATTTCAAAAACAAAGAAAAATACGTACGAACCAATTATTGGGTCTAAATCAGTAATTTCTGTTAAAAACAAACAAATAGATATAGGAAAGCCATTGGTAACCCAAAAATACGCTGAACAACTTACCTTTCTTCTGAGTGTTTCAGACCCTAAATCACTACCTATACCTAAAGAAGCAATGCAGGTAGTTGATTTGCTAAGCTGTACATCAGGAAGTTTAATAATGAATAAAAACAAAGAAATAAATCTAACCCTTACTTTTGGAGGGGCCTCATACGCCTATCTGAAAAATGCTTGGAGTTTTGTGCAGCCAAAAATTTAAACTTTTATTGAAACAAATAACTAAAAAGTTTTGGCTTTTCGTAAGAAAAGATTAATTTTGCAACTCGAATTTAAGAAAGAATACTAATATATATAGATATGGCTAATCATAAGTCTTCATTAAAAAGAATAAGATCTAACGAAGCAAAAAGACTTCGTAACAAGTACCAACACACAACTGCACGTACTTTTTTGAAAAGAATTAGAAGTACAGAGGACAAAGCTGTTGCTACAGAATTGTTACCAAAAGTGAGTAGCTTATTAGATAAATTAGCAAAGAAAAGTGTTATTCATAAAAATAAAGCTTCTAATTTAAAATCTTCTATAGCTAAGCACGTAGCTCAGTTATAATAGATTTCTATAAATAATCTATGCCTGGTAGCTTTGTTATCAGGCTTTTTTTGTTTATTGATAATTAGTACATCTTATGAGTCAACTAAAAAATCTATTGCCAGACGATATGCCAAGAGAAAAACTTTTGGCAAATGGTTCTAAATCTTTAAGTAATGCAGAATTACTTGCTATTTTGATAGGCTCAGGTAGTAAGGAATTAAATGCAGTAGAACTTTGCAGACTGATTCTGAAGGACAATGACAATAACTTAGATAAGCTAGCCACACTTACATTGTCTGACTTAACCAGTTATAAAGGTATTGGTGAAGCCAAAGGAATTACTATCTTAAGTGCCTTAGAAATTGGAAGGCGAAGAAAAAACGTAACTCAAATAGAAAATGCATGCATACAATCTAGTAGTGATGCGTATGAAATCTTGCACAAATATTTAATGGATTTGACCCATGAAGAGTTTTGGATTATTTGTTTAAACAGAAAAAATCAAGTACTTAAATTGGTAGAGATTAGCAAGGGAGGTTTTAGCGCTACAGTGGTAGATCCTAAGCTAATTTTTAAGGCAGCATTAGACAATAAGGCAAGTAGTCTTATTCTTGTGCATAACCATCCATCTGGCAATACACAGCCTAGCGATAGTGACTTAGTTTTAACAAAAAAGCTTGTTTCTGCTGCTAAAGTTTTAGAAATACCTATCTTAGATCATATCATATACACAAATGCAGGCTATTATAGTTTTGCAGACAATCACAAACTTGCATGAAAAAAATCCTTTACATACTGGCAATTCCATTTTTGGCAATTATATTATATTATGTATTTGGTACAAATACCCAGAATTATCAAGATACATTAAAAGGGAAACAAGCGGATAGAGTTCATTTTTTAGTAAACTCAACCTCAAGCCCTGTAGTAAATAAAGATTCCTTTGTACACCCAGGTTTTTTTTCTATTCAAAAAAAATTTAGAATAAACGCCAAAGTAGAGCATAACCCCAAAACACAACAATTTGCAATAGAATTATCCAATGGTAAGTTAGAAACATATTTGCATTACGGAACTATAAATTTTGAGTTAGAAGATGAAAAACATAGTCTTGTTTTGTTTCAACACTTAGAAAGGACTAATGAGTTCTTACTTCCCTTTGGA
>JAYVIQ010000036.1:0-8799 GCA_043770215.1 Cytophagales bacterium
TTTCAATCAATCCAGATTCTTCAGCAACAACATCTCCTGGTTTTACCAACCATTTAATTACCGTTCCTTCCATTACACTTTCGCCCATTTGAGGCATCAAAATTTCTGCTATTGCCATACATTTTGTTTAACCTTACAAAGTTATCATTTTCAAGCGAAATAGAATGTGTTTTTGTATAATTTGGGCAAATCCGTTTTTTATTATTCAATAATTTTACTCATAGGTATTCCCTAAAAAAAGTTTGTGTGTAGGGTTATCAATGTTGTCATTTACACAAAAATCATTTTTAGCCTCAATTATAATTCTATTTTGGCACAAGAAACAATGAAATACTTTTTTAGATTATGAGTAAAAAAAACTTACTTGGCTGAAATTTTACTTTATAAATCAAATGAATATCAAAAAAAAATACTTGGTTAAGATATTAATATGTAGGGTATTAAGTTTGCTGTCTCTTTATAGTAGTATATTTGTAGGCGAAAAACATAAATTTTATTTATGAATTAAATTAAAAAAATTAATAAAAAATAATGGTTTTAATATTTGAGCTTTGTGATATAAAACAAAAATGAATATGGATACAAGCTTACTGTTAGAAAATATTACAAACCCCGCATTACTTTTCTTCGTTCTTGGGATAGTTGCGGTTTCCTTAAAAAGCGATTTAAAAATTCCTGCAAATTCTTCTAAATTTATATCACTCTATCTTTTGCTTTCTATTGGATTCAAAGGTGGTCAAGAACTTTCTCACGAGGTATTTACTACTGAAATTGCTTGGTCTATGTTGTTTGGGGTAGGCATTTCTATAATCATACCCATTTATACTTTTTTTATATTAAAAAGAAAGCTTAGCATCTTTGATTCTGGAGCAATTGCAGCTGCTTATGGGTCTGTTAGTGCGGTAACTTTTGTGACTGCGGTATCTTATTTAGAGTCTCAACAGTTGGTGTTAAGTGGGCACATGGTAGCCATTATGGCACTTATGGAATCGCCAGCTATAATTATTGGCTTAATTTTAATTTCCTTTTTTAACAAAGAACCCCAAGATACCAAAGTGGTTAAAAGAAGTTCTGTAGTTGTACATTCGCTCACAAACGGTAGTGTGCTGCTCATTTTGGGCAGTTTAATCATAGGTTACTTGGCAAGTGCCAAACAGGCAGAGGGCATAAAACATTTTACAAATGATTTGTTTAAAGGGTTTTTAGCAATTTTCTTATTGGATATGGGAATTACAAGTGGTAAAAAATTAGCTTCATTCTTTTCTTTTGGTTGGTTTCCGCTGCTTTTTGCAATACTAATTCCACTAATCAATGGGTGCTTTTTTGCCTACTTAAGTTCATTTGTAACAGATGATGTCACAAATAGATTTATTTTTGGTGTTCTAGCGGCAAGTGCCTCGTATATTGCTGTGCCAGCTGCCATGAAAATTTCTGCCCCTAAAGCAAATCCAGGTTTGTTTTTGCCAATGGCATTGGCTGTAACTTTTCCTATAAACATAACCGTTGGCATGCCTATTTACTTTATGATTGCTCAAAATTTTTAATAAGCTGAACCTTATTTAATCTACCGTTTTATACTTATCCCTCTAAAAATCTGTAGAGGGATTTTTTTTATGGCATCAGTTTAATTTTAAATGGAGCAACGGTCTAAAAATAGTTACTTGCGTTATAAATTTAGATAAGGGAAGCAATTGTTGATGCATTTTTAAGGTGGTTTTTTTTGACTAAACTATGAACATAAAAAAGCTTCAAAAAAATAAAATAGGCTATTTTTGAAAAATATAGATTAGCAAAAAAGATAGGTAGTAACCTTTTTTTTGCTTTATCTGCAAAAAAAACGGGGGAGTATAGCCTTTATCAGATATGGTTTTGCCCACACTAGACTAGAATCACATTTGTTTGCTTTTTTTCTAGTATCTATATTGTTTTTGAAGGCTATATATCTGCTTGTATTCTATTTAAGTAAGTTTGTAAAAGTACTAGAAGAATAGGCGTTGGGCAATGAAGGGAAGTTAAAAGAAATCTATAAAAAATTATAGAGTATCAGAAACTTTATAGGTTTCACCCTCTATGGCAGCTACGCTTTTTTCAAAAATGGTTTGAGCTTCTTTTTCAAATTCTTTGATGTCTGAATACCTTGCACTAAAATGCCCAAGCAACAATTTGCCAACTTTTGCTTCTGAGGCAATGGTTGCAGCCTCAATGGAAGTACTATGTCTTGTATTTTTAGCTTTATCAGCATGTTTGGATAAAAAAGTACTCTCGTGGTACAAAATATCTACCCCTTTTACATATTCTATATTTTGCATATTGTACGCAGTGTCTGAGCAATAGGCGTAAGATTTACTTTTTTGTGGGGGATGACTTACTTCATAAGCAAATAGGGTAGTGCCATCTTCGAGCTCAATATCTATCCCCTTTTTCAATTCCCTAAGTTTAGGAAAATCTATTTTTTTTGGTAATTTACTAGAAATGAGTTTTCTAAGTTTGGTTTTTTCTTTAAATAAAAACCCCGTGCATGCTATACTATGATCCAAAGGAAATGAAGATACTTCTATATGGGGATCTTCAAAAATGATTGTTTTATCTTTGTGCGTAGTTTCTATAAATTCTACGGGATAGCTAAAGTAGCTTTGGCTGTATTTTAGTTGAGTGGTGATAATCTCTCTTAGTCCTTTGGGTCCGTAAACTTCTATTTTGTCGCTCCTACCAAGCAAACTCATGGTAGACAAAAAACCAAAAAGACCCAAAAAATGATCTCCGTGCAGGTGACTGATAAAAATTTTAGAGATTTTATTGAAATTCAATTTGCGAAGGGCAATCTGTTCTTGAGTACCCTCTCCACAATCAATTAAAAAATAGTGGTTGTCAAGCTTTAAAACTTGGGCACTTTGATGCCTTCCGTTTGCTTGTACAGCAGCAGAAGTACCCAGAATTAAAATTTCAAAAGTCAAGAGTATGTAATCTTATTCGTTATTTAAATCATTTTCTAGCTCATTCATAAAAATCAAATCTACAGCTTCTTGATTTGTTTTTGAGATTTCAAGTACACTTTGAAGTTGCGAAATGGCAATAAGTTTATTGATATGATCACCTACATTTGACAATACAAAAGTTCCTTTATCATTTTTACAAAGTCTGTTAGCCACCAATATAGCACTTAGTCCAGAAGAATCTATGTATTTAGTCTCTGTCAAATCTAAAATCATATTTTTGAATCCTTCGTGGTTATATTTTACAAAATCTGCTTTTAAATCTGCTGAAAGAGTAGAATCTAATTTTTCAATTTTTAAACCTATGATGATGTACTTTTCGTCTTTTTTTATTGAATATTCCATTGCGTATTAATTTAGTTTTTCTATTGTAGACTCTATAATCTCATCTAAGTTCGCTAATTGAGTCGATTTAACAAATTTTTCTCCCGAAACCTTTTCGTAAAGTTCTATATAACGCTCAGATATAGAGTCAACTATTTCTGGGGTCATGGTAGGAATTGTTTGTCCTTCTTTTCCTTGAAAGCCATTTTCCATCAGCCATTCTCTTACAAACTCTTTAGACAATTGCCTTTGTCTTTGGCCTTTTTCTTGGAGTTCTTTGTATGTATCTGCATAAAAATATCTAGAAGAATCTGGTGTGTGAATCTCGTCTATAAGGTATATTTTACCTTCTTTTTTACCAAACTCATATTTTGTATCTACCAAAAGTAACCCTTGCTTAGCGGCAATTTCTGTGCCTCTGGCAAATACTTCTCTAGTGTATTTTTCAAGCAATAAGTAATCTTCCTCACTTACAATACCTTGTCTTAATATTTCTTCTCTAGAGATGTCTTCGTCATGCCCTTCAGATGCTTTGGTTGTAGGAGTAATTAGGGGTGTAGGAAAGGGATCATTTTCATTTAGTCCGTCTGGCATTTGTACCCCACACAATATTCTTTTTCCAGCAGAATATTCTCTCCAAGCATGGCCTGCTAAATATCCTCTTATAACCATTTCTACTTTAAAAGGCTCACATCTATGTCCTACAGTTACCGTAGCGCTGGGTTGTGCTAAAATCCAATTAGGCACTATGTCTTCTGTATCTTTTATGTTTTTGTAAGCAAGTTGGTTTAGAACTTGTCCTTTGTATGGAATGCTCTCTGGCAATACTACGTCAAAAGCAGATATTCTATTAGAAACTTTTATAGCCATTAAGGCATCAAAATAATAAACATCTCTTACTTTGCCTTGGTAAAAACCTGTTTGCCCTTTTAATTGTTTTGTTTGCTCTGTCATTTGTTTTCTATACGTTCACCCTTGAGGTATTTTTCTTTTTTTATTACTTTTCCATTTTCAGTAGAAATCCAAATGCCTTCCTTTTTTCCTTTTTTATATACACCTGTTTCTTCTAATGCAAGTGATTTAGAAGTGAATTTACCATCTAAAATTCCATTTTTGTACTCAGCACTTTCTGTTACGTCTCCGTTTTGTGCAAATTTAGTCCAAAGTCCTGATTTATTTCCTAAAATATATTGTCCTTTTTGTTTTATTTTTTTGTTGGGATAAAACGTCAGGTACTCACCATGCAATCTGTCATTCATGTAATTTTCTGTGCTTAGTTTTTGCTGGTTTGCTGCATAAAATTGCCAAGCACCCATCCTTTTATCGTCTACATATTTTCCTTTAGAAGATAAACTTCTGGTTTCTAAGTAGTTCTTTTCTTCTGCGATGTGGACTTTTTTAGTTTGTTTATCTTTGTCAGTTATTTCTTTGTAATCATGTTTTGTGCTGCTTTTAATGGTTTTGTTTTGGTAAAAGGTTTTCTCTAGAGTAATTTGGTCTTTTGCGTCAAAGATCAATACGCTTTCTATATTTTTGTTTGGGAAATAGGTGTAGTTCTTTCCTATTTTTTTTCCGTTTCTGTAATTAAAATCACTTTTTAAGGAATTTAAATCAGAAAAATATGCCCATTGGTGGCCATCATAAATTCCATTTTTAAAATTTTCTCTAGAAATCAATTGACCTTTTGCATCGAAATGAACGCTCTCTCCATTTTTTTGGCTTTTGTTATAATTTATGGAGTCTTTTAGTTTGCCATTAGGGTAGTATTCTAAGAAAGTTTTGTCAAAATGACCTTTAAAAAAAGTGGCTTCTGTAGCCAATTGCCCATTTTCATAATAAGTAAAACAACTCCCATCTAGTGTGTCATTTCTGTAAAAACAAGTTCTTTTTAGAGTCCCATTTTTATAATAATCCATCATTTTTCCATTTGGCACACCATTCTCAAACATCCCAATAGATTTTACTGAATTGTCATTATAAAAAGTATAGACATTACCAGTAAGCTTATTTTGATTATAACTCCCTTTTTGGATGAGTTGGTTTTGGAGGTTTTTAATCCAAAAATCACCATCTAATTTGCCCATTTTAAAGCTTTTCATAGATAGTGTATCTCCTGTTTCAGAAAATGTATATTCTATCCCATCATTTAAATTATTGTAAAGCGAACAATATTTTTTTAACTTTTGGCTGGGGTAAAATTGTTTGTAAATACTTCTAATAGAATCTTTTAAGCTATACTCACCAGTAAATTGCAACTCTCCAGAGCTAGAATAAAATGCTTCATGGTCATGTAAAAGACCTTTTTTATAATTTCTAAGCCAATGAATATTTCCGTTCTCAAAAAAAGTAGTAAAAAGACCTTCTTTTTTATTCATTTTATAATTCCCAGTTTCATAAAATTGTTTGGAATACTGAAAATTGTGTATAAAAAAGCCGTTTTTTATTGTATCACTTTCTAAAATAGTACCTTCAAATTCATATTCAGTAGTAAGGCTATCATCCACAAAAGAAATTTTTATGATTTTATTTTGTGCATAGCATAGCCAAGTAAAATTAAAAGTTAGAGCTATAAGAAGTATTTTTTTCAATCTATTTTAAAATTATGTCTCTAAAGTTTGTATGCTAACTTGTGTGTAATGAGTCAAACATTATGTTTTAGCTTATTTTAAAACATGTATACAATCACTTCCATAAAGTTACTAAAAAATGCAGCTAGGAGCAACTTTAAAATTGTTGAGCTAAATGATTCTGAATTGATATGAATTAAACTATGTGTTTGCCAAGATTTTGGACCTTAATTGGGGCATGGATTTTATTTTTACCTTGTGAAAAAATGTGAAAAATTAGAACAATCTTCTTTTTACATCATTCAAATGGATAAATAAAAAACACATTTACCTTAAATCAAGATGAAAGGTATGTTTTGTTTTAAATTTTTTTTACCAAAGATTCTCCAGATTTATGAGGTACGAAGAATTATTCTTTTTTTTTTTATTCTTTAAAAGGCTCACTATGAATAATTTCCGAAATATCTTTCCAAGTTTTGTAAAAAATTATTCAAAAGCGTTTTGAAATGTGAAATAAAAAAACATATCTTTGCATCTCTTTAAGAGAAAGGAAAGATGGGTGAGTGGCTGAAACCACCAGTTTGCTAAACTGACGTACTGGTAACGGTACCCCGGGTTCGAATCCCGGTCTCTCCGCAAATGGTTATAAACTACGAGAGTTTTTGACTATAAAGTACTTAAAATAATAATAGTTCGGGGTGTAGCGTAGCCCGGTATCGCGCCTCGTTTGGGACGAGGAGGTCGTAGGTTCGAATCCTGCCACCCCGACTTTTTAAGAAACAGCTTTCGGGCTGTTTTTTGTTTAAACACGTTTGGTTTACTCCAGACTATGGTTCCATAGCTCAGCTGGATAGAGCAACTCCCTTCTAAGGAGTAGGTCTTTGGTTCGAATCCAAATGGGATCACAAAAAAAAGCCTTAAATAATTAATTATCAATTGTTTAAGGTTTTTTTATTCCCACATATTCCCCACAATCCATGTTTTTTCAATAAACTGTAATTCTTTATATGTCTTTATTGATATTTTAATTTATGTAATTTACATAAAATAAAACTTTTTTAATTTTTACAAGTTCATGTGCTGAGAAACTACGCAAACAAAAAACTTCCTATAATAGCCTTATGTAAATTATATAAACTAAAAGACACTGTAAAGATTTATAGCAATTCAGTAATTGCATTATGAAACAAGAAAAACTTTCTCCTAGATACACCACTCTATTTTCCGAAATAATTTCTAAAAAGTCTAACAACAACAAAATGCAACGTAACATGCAACGGTACGTTGCATCAAGAGTAATAACTATTTAAAGAGCTAAAATTATGCAAAATAGGGTTTAAAGCTATTTTAGACATTATTCAACAATACACTATTACCTTTAAACAAGAAATGCAACGAGAAATGCAACGAGAAATGCAACATTAAAAAGTTATAATTAAACCCCTTGTGGAAAGCTTTGGTGACAATTAGATAGAAAATCCACTTATACTCTATAAATTGTTTATCATATTCAACAAGCGTAATACGTAATGATTTTAAACGCAATAAAACCAAGGAAAGCTCTTAATAAAGCTTTTTTAAAAGTGAAACCTATTAGAACTGAAATTGAAGCTTTCAAGACCAATCTAATTAGTTTACTGGATTCTAGTAACGACAAAGAAAGTGAAGAGTTTCACAAAAACTTAATCTCTGATTTTTTAAAACTTACTTATTATGCTCCAGTCAATTTTATCAATACCAAAGGCAGAAATGACCTTGTGATTCATAATGGCAAAGATGCCAACACATCTGTAGGTGTAATTGTAGAAGCTAAAAAACCTACCAACAAAGCCGAAATGTTACGTGTTGACAAAATCAATACAAAGGCTTTTCAAGAACTAATTTTATATTACTTACGTGAGCGTATCACAGGCAAAAACTTGGAAGTAAAATACCTTGTTGCTACCAATATTTATGAGTGGTTTATTTTTGATGCTCAAGTGTTTGATAAACTATTTGCTCAGAACAAAAAATTGGTAAAACAATTTGAGGATTTTGAAGCTGGTACTTTGGCTGGTAAAAAAACCGATTTCTTTTACAAAGAAATTGCAGAGCCTTTTGTAGAAGCTTTAGAAGATGAAATAGAATTTACTTACTTCGATCTTAAAACCTACGAAAAACCCTTACGCAACGAGGACAAAAATGACGACAATGTACTCATAGCTCTCTTTAAGCTTCTTTCTCCTTCTCATTTGCTTAAACTACCTTTTGCCAACGATAGCAACAGCCTAGACAAGCGTTTTTATAGCGAGTTGTTGCACATTATAGGGCTTACAGAAACAAAAGATGGTGGTAAAAAGGTAATTCAAAGGCACAAAGAAGGCGAACGCAACTCTGGTTCTTTGCTAGAAAATGCAGTAATCCAATTAGATACGCTAGACAAAATACAAAGACTAGACAAACCTAGCCAATACGGAGATTCACACAACGAGCGTTTGTTTAACGTAGGTTTAGAACTAAGCATTACTTGGGTAAACCGTATCTTGTTTCTTAAACTTATGGAAGCTCAACTGATTGCTTACCACAAGGGAGACATAAAATATGCGTTCTTAAACTTTAAAACGATTACCAATTACGACGATTTGAATAGTTTGTTCTTTCAAGTATTGGCAAAAAAATTTGAGCAACGTACCGAAGACGTAAAACAACAGTTTGCTTATGTTCCTTACCTAAACTCTTCTTTGTTTGAGCCAAATGAACTAGAACACAACACCCTTTTTATAAGTAATCTGAGAGACGAAAAGAAATTGCCTATTCTCTCTTCTACCGTACTCAAAGACAGTACAGGCAAAAAACGTACTGGCGAACTCAATGCACTAGAATATTTCTTTGCTTTCTTGGAGTCTTATGATTTTAGTAGCGAGGGTGCAGAAGAC
>JAYVIQ010000037.1:0-6652 GCA_043770215.1 Cytophagales bacterium
CTGGATTAGAAATGCTTGAAACTTTACATTATAAGCCTTACGTAGTTTTTATTACTTCCAAAAGAGACTATGCGGTAGAAGCATTTGAACATAACGTAGTAGATTACTTGCTTAAACCACTCAAATATGTTAGATTCATCAAAGCAGTAAATAAAGTTTTTGAGTTAAAAAAGTTATCAAGCACAGTTACTCATGACATTTCTGGTGAAGATATATTTGTAAAATCAGAATTAAAATATGTACGAATAAAATTTAGCGAAGTTTACTTTATAGAAGCTATGGCGGATTATGTAGTTCTTTATTTAAAAGATACTAAGCATATCATACATTCTACAATGAAAGGAATAGAACAAAAAATCCCTTTAGACTTATTTATTAGAGTACACAGATCTTACATTGTAAATATTACAAAAATTGATATGGTGGAAAATGCAAACATATCTATAAATACAAAGAAAATACCTATTGGCGCTTCCTACAAGTTAGAGTTTATGTCTAAACTAAAAATCTTGTAAACTAGGCTCACAATTCCTACCCCAAACACTCCAATCCTTATAATTATCTTTCTAAAAGATTTATTTTTTTATATTATTTTAATTTAATTGACTTTCTAGATAAAAAAAGCTTCTAGTTGAGCAAAATAGATCATCAATTTAAAACTTTACATATTCAGAAATTCATTTCTACCCCCAATTTTCTCATTAAAAATTTGGAGTATCTTGTTTTATGGTCTTATCTAAAAAGCGAATCAATTTTAAGATCCTATATTAAATAGAAACAATTAAGTTATATTTTTTTCAGCTTTTTTTTTCAAGTCTTACCTAACAATCACCTGTAATCCGGCACTATGACTTATAAACTCTGGTGCATACATGCATTGGATAGTAGAAATCCCGTGGCTAAAAGTTCCTTTATTGTTTACACGTAGGTCATACTCAAAAATGTATTGTCCTTTTGCTAGGTAGTCTATAAAAAAGTTGGTTGAAGCATCTTTGGTACTTTGGTAGTAGCCCAATCCATTGCTCCAATTGTATTGAGAAATTACGTCTATAGGCTCAAAGCAAGATGCTCTCATATCTTTTAAATGTACAAATTCCATGTCTCTATCTGTTTTAATAAAGGTTACTACCCTTACTAGATCACCTACTGCTAAACTACTTGAGTCATTTATTGCTATTAATTGCTCTCCTGTGTTTGTATTTATCTTTTTGTATAATTTTTTCTCAATGATAAGAGGCGTTTTAGCTTTAGTTATTTTATGCATATCTTCAAAATATTGCCAATATAGTGCTCCCCAAGAAATTCCTGTGCCCACTTGTTGCACACTAACTGTTGCCATTTCTGGTACTATTTCACTAGCTTCCCAGTCTATTTTATAATATCCAGTACCTGCTTGTTTGGTAGAAGGGATGATTTTGTTTACCCCAACAGTAACTTCCGTTTTGTTTTCTGTAGTAATCCAATCAGTACCTCTTAAAAGCAATGCATAAACGGCCTCTGAAGTTGCTTTGGTACTTCCCCAACGATTCGTTTGTTTATTTTTAAGAATCCATTGTTTTAATAAGTCTATGCTCTTTACATCTTGTGTGCAAGTTGCAAATGCTTCTATTATCATACTTTGTGTTTCTATATTGCTTTGGTACCAATAACCGTTACTCACGTTATTTTTCCAATACATTCCTAACTCATCTGAAATAATACTGTTTTGTTTTAACATTGAAATAATGGCATCACTCGTTTTACTTTTCCCTACTCTTTTTAAAACAATGGCAGCCATAGACTTTTCAAACAAGGCAAGTTCTTTCCAATGATTTTCTAACTGAGAAATATAAAATTTGAATGCAATGGTTTCTTTAGGTTTATATTCATCAAAATTACTTATCATATATAAGTAATGGAGCTGCAAGGATGAAATATTGTTCTTACTTAAATCTGCTTTTTTATGAATTAGCTCTAAATATTCGCTTTCGAAAGCTTGGTTTAAATAAGGTATAGCTTTAGCCATAAGGCTTTTTTCATTTTCAGAAAGCGCAACGCCTAATTGTTTTAAATGTCCGAATCCAGATATAATGTATTGGGTTATATATCTATTATCATTACCTCCTTTAAACCAAGACCAAGAACCGTTATTATTTTGCAATTCTGTTAGCTTAAAAAGAGCCAAATCTAAAGCGTTTTTCATTTGATTAAGATCAAACAACAACGCGATTCTTTTTTGTTGCTCGCTTTCTGATTCAGCATCTCTAAGCCAAGGAGTTTCTTCTATTAACAAAGATTTTAAGGCCTGATTTTTTTGTAAATTACTTTGTAGTTCACCTGCACTTGCCCATCGGTCAAATACTTGTTTAATGATAGGATTTGAATGTATAATGTGTTTAGATAGTTTATTTGCGTAAAATCTAGAGAAAATCTGTTCGGCACATTCATACGGGTATTCCATTAAATAAGGTAAAGCCTGTACAGCGTACCATGCAGGATTTGTACTCATTTCTAAACACAGTTTATGATGTGTAAGAGTTGTGCTTTTATTGTTTTTTAATTTAGTAAGTTCTACTTTTTTATTTTCTCCACTATGAATAAAAATGGGTATGCTTTCTGTAACTAACATTCTATTGCTTAATACAGGAAGAAAATTTTGTTCTCCATCTGAAAAATCTCCTGACTTAGCTATTACCTTATATTCTATTCCTTGCAACCCCTTAGGTAGACTTAAATCCCAATGCACAACTGTATTTCCTTTTGAATCTACTTCAAAAGCAAGTGCACTTTGATTAGATATTACCTCAGCACTTATGTTTTTTCCGCTTACTATATCTGTGAGAATTAGCTGAGCATTTCCCTTTAGTGTAGATTCTGTTAGATTTGAAATTTTGCATTCCAAAGTGATTTGGTCTCCTTCTCTCAAAAATCTAGGGAAATTAGGAATAACCATAAGTTCTTTTTGTGTTATGGCAGACATAGAAAGAGTACCTATATTTAAATCTTTTGTATGAGCCAAAAGCAACACTTTCCATTTAGTAAGTGCTTCTGGACTAGTAAATTCTATGCTTACCTCTCCGTTTTCATTTGTTCTTAGTTTAGGATAGAAAAAAGCAGTTTCTTTTAAATTTGTGCGTAATTGTATGGTAGTTGGGTCTGATTTCTTTTCTAAATCTAATTGAGGTGATGTACTATTGGAAGGGACACTTTTGTCATCTAAGACTATATCTTTGTCAGATTCTACACCAAAATTACTCACATTAGATATTGCTTCTCTAGAGGTTGATGACAAAGTTTTCATCATCATTCTGTTTGGTATTCCAGAACAAGTGCAATTACTATGTATGCAATACCCAAACCAATTTAATGCACTATAATCTCTTCTTGAACTATACTGATCAAAATCAGATGAATAGTCATCTAACAAATATTCAGCAGAAAAATCTTTAGTTTCAAAAGCAAAAGGGTAATAATTATGTTGTGGATAGTATCTGGTGCCGAAGTAAGGATAAAAATAATACTGATGAGGTAAAAATTGATCCAAAGATTGATCGTACATAGTAGCCATCATTTCTGCTTCAGCTGCTGTTGAGTCGGGATTTTTAATTTTAAAACTCCAAATTTCTTTGCTATTTGGGCTTAGTTTGTCCCTAAAACTTGAACGTTCTATTTCTAATGCTTTACTTGGAATAGGTACTTCAATACTCAAAGATGAGTTATATGACGTGTTTTGATACAAATAACTATAGGTAAATACAAATCCTCCTAGATCATTTTTATTAATAGGAAGTACTATATACTTTTTACTCTTGCCAATTTGAATGATTTTCTCTTCTACTACTATTCCTTTTTTAACCACTTTGTAGCGTACCACCAACTTTTTTGTTGCGGAATTTAAAGAAATAATCGCTTTTTGACCAACTGCATATTTTTCTTGATTTGTAGTGATAGTAAATAACTCATTGGAAGTTATTCTTTTGCTTTTAGGATCTGCGATAGAAATAAAATTCTCTACTGTTGTTGCTTTTCCCTTAGCGTCTATACATGTTAATAGTACTTTATAGAATCCAGCTTTCCACTCTTTTGCAGCGTTTAATTCTATACTGTTTTCTTTTCCAGTATTTAAACTCTGTTCTAATACTAATTCCCCCAAAGGATAATTTTCTTTTAAATCTTCATTTGCAAAAGTTTCATAAGGAAAAAACAATCTAAATTTTTGTTCTGTCCAGTTATGATAATCAGGTGCTTCCCAAGGTCTGGCTCTAAATACTTGCTTTGGAGCAATAAGTGAGTATATTTTTACATTGCAGTCTGTGGATATTGGCTCATTATTTAGATTTAAAGTTTCAATATTTAATTTTTCTATTTGATTTACCCCCTCATTAAAATTATACTTTGGATATACGTAAGCGTTTATGCTGTGGTAAGCCACTGCAACAGAAGTACTACTACTTCTAGTTTCTCCATTTATATCAGTTACATCTATGTTTATTTGATAAGTAAATGTAGGTGCGTTTTTTTCATCGATTTCTAAATCTGGTAATGCTTTGAAATCAATAGAAAACTCTCCATTTTTTGTTGTTTTAGTTTCCCCAAAAGCAATTTCTTGTGTGGTAGAATTTGGAAAACCTTTCCACCAACACCAAGACGGATAACTAGGTGATCTTCTTACCCTATATGTAACTTTTGCATCAGAAATACTAGTTCCAGAATATGATATCGCTTTTCCAGTTGATGTTACCATCTCATTCACTTCATAGGTTCTTTGAATAGGATCAAACATGAGTTCAAACTTTGGCCTTTTGTACTCTTCTACTTGTATGCTTGCCGCCTGAGAATTAAATTCATTGGTTTGAACGTGAATAGAAAACGTACCTGTAAGCCCACTTATTGGTAAAATAAAAAATCCATCAAAAGACCCAAAATCATTAGAAAAAAGGGTTTGGGTACTTACCTCATGGTAGTTGGCATCTCGTAATGTAAGTGTACATTTTTGATTTTCAATGGTATTGCTTGTCTCAGGCATTATTTTCGTAACTATTCCTTTAAAATAAACAGTTTGCCCTGGTCTATATATAGATCTATCTGTAAAAATTGAAACTCTAGTCTCTTTTTCTTTACTGTCAGGCATTTTATATATAGGCGAAATGTTATTAAAAGGAAGTAAAACGGTCTCTCTTTGATTGCTTATTTGAATAAATGTGTTGTACGAATGGCCTAAATCTGGTGTAATTACCCCAAAATCATTGCTTAAATAGTGTTTAGATTTCTTTTCATTATTGTAGTAATTTTCTGAATAGAATATAGTTACATTTGCATTCTTAATTGGACTCCCGGTTTTTCTGTTTACTATAGATATTTTTTGGTTGTCTTGGTCAGAATGCTGTATGATACCCAAGTTAGTCACTACAAAATGAGAAAAAGCAATTGCAGAACTGTCTGTGCTAGAAATTTTAAGCACGTAATATCCTAAAGGCAGATTGGGCAATGGCAATTCTGTTGTATGCAATTGCATATCCCCTTCGTTCTTTAAAACTTCTATTTTGGTTAGTAGAGGATTTTCTAGGTCATTTACCCAATCTAAACTTTGTGTATTTTCAATATCAAAAAAAATAGCTGAGTCTTTTTCTGTATACTTATAAATCTGAACTAGTAAACCAGAAATATTTTTGTGCTGTACCAAAAACTTACCTTTGTAGTTTGTAGGTATATAACTTTCTAAAGAAGCATTTAGAGTTGGATTTGTAATCTGAATAAGAAGACTATTTGCTTTTGCTAGTAAAAATGAATCTTTTGAATTTTTTAATATAGTTGTAAGTAAGCGCAAAGACTCTTTCTTTTTAAACTGATTGACATTATTTTTAGAGGTGTATTCTTCGCCTTGTTTGAAATAAATTGCAGCTTTTTCAAATGAATAATAACAAAAATTGGTACTTGGTAGTATCATTTTCTCGCTTTTTTCTAATGTAAGGATAATTTTTTGTTGCAGGTTAGTTGTTTTTAAATTTGCCTCTACATATCTTAAACGCAATAAATCTACATCTATGAGTGCATTTATATTGTTTGATTTATGGATAGAAGTTAGCTTTTGAAATATCAGCAAACATTCGTATTTACTAGAAAAAGAATTGGGTTTGTTTAAAATTAAATTAGAGAAAGTGTCATAATCTGAAATCAAACTATCATTTGTGAGGGAATAATTATCTATGGCTTCAGGAGCTATTGGAGATTCTTGGGTATAAAATTCTATCGAATGATGAGCAAGAACATCAAACAAAGTAGGCCGATAGATTTCAGAATACACTTTATGATCTATTAGTGTTTTAACCTCTGAAATTTTTGTTTCAATTAATTCAGTCTTATTGGCTAAAGATTGCTGAAAAAGAACATGAATTTTATTTCTTATTTTCTGGTAAGACCACGTTCTAAAGTCATCTTCAAGAATGCTCTTATTGGCTTCCGTTTGTTCTAAGTATTTCCATCTGTTGTTTTGAACATTATTCCAGTAAAACTGAGCTAAGTAGCTTTCTAAAATACTTTTCTCTACACCTTTAGATTTTTCTATTTCAGCATTAAATTCTTTTTCTAACAAAAGTATATCCTCTTCCATCAAAATCTGATTGTACTTTGCTTTATAAATAATGCACTTGATTTTAAAGCCCTGATTAGCTTC
>JAYVIQ010000038.1:0-3173 GCA_043770215.1 Cytophagales bacterium
TTATTTTTTTGCGAAAAGGATCGAAGCGGAGCTCTTTGTTGCTTTTTCAGCAACAAAAGCGAGAGCGTAGAGCCTGACCCGATAGGGTTTCGCCCAAAACCACTCATCAATTCCACTACTGGTACAATAACGGATATTCACAAAAAGAAATCAGATAATTGAAAGTTAATTTCTTTTATCTAAACAACTTTAGGTATAAATTTAACTATTATACGATGTTAGAATTTATACAATCTGCTAATGTTTGGATTTCTGATTTGGTATTAAAGTTGTGCAAACAAATCCGTAGCCTCTCCTCTCCTTTTGGTACAGTAGGACTCAAAACTGGTCTAACATCAAATCCATTTTTTTCTACTATTTTAGATAGCTTGATTACCTGCTCATTTCCAGGGACTAAAACCACTTGTATAGGACTAAAAGAAGATTGTAGGGGTTTAACAATGGATTCTCTAAACCATTCTACCCTTTGATTTAGGTCTCTTTGAAGATCCTGCCAATGCCTATCTAAAAAATTATATATTGTATTTATTACTTCTATATCATGTGTAGGAAGGGCTGTAGTATATATAAATGGCCTAGCATGATTTACCAAATACTCTGAAAGAATTTTGCTACCTACAATTACAGCACCGTGAGCACTTATTGCTTTTCCAAACGTATGAATTTTAGCAAAAACAACTGAATCAAGTCCTAAACTTGTTACCAAGCCACTGCCCTTTATGCCATAATTTCCAGTACTGTGTGCTTCATCTACTACCAAATTCGCTTCAAATTCTCTACACAATATTGCAATTTCTTTTATGGGCGCCATATCTCCATCCATAGAATAAATAGACTCTATAGCTACAAAACATTCTTTGTTTTTGTTTTGTTCTAATCTTTTTCTAAGTACCTCTAAATCATTGTGTTTAAAAGATATTTTAGACGCTAGACTTAAACGCATTCCATCTTTTATACAAGCATGTATTTTCTCATCGTATAAAATGATGCTGTTTCTAGCTGGAATAGTGCTAAAAAAAGCCAGATTTGCCATATAACCACTACTAAACAGTAAGGCAGATTCTTTATTGTGTATTTGAGCTAATTTAACTTCTAAATCCATACATTTAGAGCTGTTGCCAGCAAGCAACCTACTTCCCCCAGACCCAAAACCTGTACCATAAAGCGTTTCAATTTGAGATAACAACGCTACATTTTTGCTTAAACCAAGATAATCATTTGAAAAAAAATCTATTAAACCACTTTTTAACTTCAATTCTCTGTACTGATGAATTGACTTTAAAAAAGTTAAATTATCAGAAAGTCGTTCAATGGTGTTCATAATGTGATTTTAAAAATTAACGATTTAAAGAGGTTTGCTAATTACGTTTTTAGTTCTAGATAAGCCCACCATTTTATGTTTTGGAGCAACTGATTTGATACTTTTAAACACCTTTAAATATTGTATAATGTTAGCTAAGAATATTTTTGAAAATCTTATAAATAAAGATTGATATTCATTTTTGTCTTTTTCAAAAAATGAAATTCATGATGATAAAAAAGGTGAATTTAAAAGGTTATTTTGAAATAATCGCATTTACTTTATTGATCTTGCCTTCGGAGAGTTTTTCTGTTTGTTGCCCGCCAAAATCATTGCTATAATCTCCATCCAATACTTCTATCAAATAGGGACCTACTCCCACAGAGAAAAAAATTGCTTTTCCTTTTTTATCTGTGTTCAAAGGTCCAAAAACTGGTTTACGACTATTGTATTGCTCTATGTTTTCATACAAGCTTACTTTTGCACCCGATCGCAAATTTCCTAAGTCATCTAAAACCGTAACCCTTAGCTGCGTTTTTAGTAAATGATAGGAAGCCAACATAAAAAACAGTCCAAAAAGAGCTACTATTTGGTATATTTTCTTTTTCATAGATATCTTGGTAGCATTGTTACAAGAATTTGCACAGAATTATATTTCTTTTGCTGGATTACCAAAGTAAGTTTTTCCAGCTGCTACATCTGATATCACAACAGACCCAGCTCCTATTTTAGCGCCTTTACCTATTTTAACTCCTGATACTAGTATGGCTCCAGACCCAACAAAAACGCCTTTACCTATTTGAACATTGGTATTTACTATTGCTCCCGCTCCAATATTCACATAGTCTTCACAAACAACGTTTGTATCTATAAGTGCATTTGCATGAAAAATACTATGGTTTCCTATCTTTGCAAAAGCTCCAATACAGGCACCTCGTGCTACTAAATTACCATACCCCAAAAAAGCTGTTGGTGCAATGCTACTGTCTTTATGCAAAGCATTTATTGGAATAGATTTTCTAGATTCTTTAATATCATCGACTAAGTTTTCTTTCGAGGAATTTTCGTCTGAAGCTATAAATACTTCACAATCTTTTCCTATAAGATCAAAAAGAGATTCATCATCTATTTTTCCTAAAACTGTAACTTCGTCTATTTCTGTACCTTGTTCAAAATCATCATCTAAAAAACCATATACAATGACATCGTTAGTAGAGAATACATCGTATGCAATTTTCCCTATACTTCCTGCCCCTAAAATAATTACTGGTTTTTTTTTATCCATGATTGTGTACTATTTTTTGTATAACGCTGCAACTTTACCACTTTTGTACCATTTGTAAGCAAACATAAATATGTATGCGTAGCAAATTAAACAAACTATAAAACTAAATTTATATCCTACCCCTTCAAATCCAAACAAGAAATCTCTACCTTTATTTACTTTTATACCCGTAGCTATAACACTCTGTATAAGAGGCACTACAGCACCACCTAATACCATAGAGACCATTAAACCAGAACCCTTACCAGTATGTTTGCCTAAGCCTCTAACACCCAATGGAAAAATACTTGGCCACATAATGGCATTGCAAAGACCCACTAAAATTAAAAGTAAACCCGCTACTGGTATAGTAACTATAGGAAAACTAAATCCAAAATCTCCAGTAAGTGGGTCATTGCCCATTTTTTGAACAAAGAAACTAACAAAGCTTTCTGATGTAAACGTGAACATGCTAAAAAGAACCAGAATAAATGCAAGTGCTGAAACAAAACGCAGTCCTATTTCTGCCTTTACTTTTTGCAAAACAATAAAACCAATAAAACGACCTATCATAGCACCTCCCCAATAATAACTTAAATGTTGGCTTGC
>JAYVIQ010000039.1:0-7275 GCA_043770215.1 Cytophagales bacterium
TGCCGTGTAGCCTTTAACTTTAAGTACTGATCTTGCCATACATTCTTTTTATGACAAAGATAATGTATTATTGTGTAATTAAAAATTAAACTTTATGTAGTTCAGAAAAAGCTTTTAATAAATAGTGCGATCCTTTTCTGAAACTAAGTTTCCCCACATACAGGACTCTAAAAACAGTGTCTTTTTTCTCTACTTGTTTAAATGCTTCCAAATTTACTCCGTAAGGGTTCACAAGTAACTTACTTTTTGAAATCCCTCGCTTTAATTTTTGTTTTTAAGCCGCATCCGATCCAGCTAATAAATACGTCATATTGGTCTAGAAATTTAAAATAGCTTTTTCTTGCCGGTTTTTAAAAACAGCATCTATTTTTTTATTGTCAAACCATTTGTATTTTACATTAAATCGAATGATGATTTCAAACATAAAATTATTTATTCGTTTAAATTTATTATCTATCCCCATCTTTGAGTAATATTCTTAGGATATGTAGAGTTTATTAAACTTAAGTCATTCTTCTTTTGCAATTAATAAGCAAGATCAAATGCGTGAAACCATCCTAAAAGAGAAATGTTTTTTTCATTAAAAATAGTATTGTCAGATTATTTAATGGACCTCTGAAATCATTCAATTTGAACTAGTATTTTTACATTTTTTTTAAATCATTCAATGTTGTTAATCGAGTATTGGATAATGCCAAATATTATTTTTATTCATTTCTAAATTATCTATTTTAAATGTATAATTTTAAGCTAGATTTCTGACTAAGAATTGTAGTTCGGAAAAAATGAAGTGGCGATTTATCCTACTTAATAGTTTTAATTCATGACTTGGTTTAGAGGCTTTAGAAAATTTTGAAATGAAAGAAACAGAAAATAAAATTGTTGTTGCACTTTACACCCATATAGAATTTTATCCTCCAAGTATAAATGCCGTACAATCGCTATCTAAAATTTTTGATAAAATTACGGTAGTTTGTAATAATGTTTTAAAAAATGAATTTCCCTACCATTCAAACATTGAGATACTCAGTTTAGGTAGTTTTATGCCAATAACGCAATTTAAAAGTAAGACACTTTTTAAAAAAATAATTACTTTTTTTCAATATGTGTTACTACTCAAAAAACAGTTGAAAGGGGCTAAAATTTTTATTGCCTATGATGGGATTCCTTTATTGGCTTATAGAATTGCTTGTTTTGTTAGTCCTTTTACAAAAAAACCTATTTTATGGTATCACAACCATGATGTATATGAGCCAGGCTTAAACAAAAAATACAGTATAGCTTGGTTTGCAGAGAAAAATGAGTCGTCTATTTTCTCACAATTGGATATTTTTTCACTTCCTTCAAACGAAAGGAAGGTTTTTTTTCCAATGCATAACCTTAAGGGGAAGTACTTTTATTTACCTAATTACCCTTCTAAAGAGCTATACAAACAGTTTCAACAAAAAAATAGAACCGTTACGGATTCCTTTTCTATTTTGTATCAAGGGTCTATAGGCGAGGGGCATGGCATAGAGATAATTATAGAAATTTTGCAAAAACTAAATGAATCAATAAAATGCTGTTTGGTTTTAAAAGGGTTTATAAGTGAAACCTACAAAAGCACTTTGACGGAACTTGCAAACAAAAATAATTCATTGCAGTATATTATATTTAAGGGGGTTACTCCATATTTAGAAGTTCCTTTGCTTACAGCATCTTGCCACATAGGTATAGCAATTCATAGCAAAACAGATAGAATGAATAAAACCTTAGGCACAGCGTCTAACAAAATTTATGAATATGCAGCTTGTGGTTTGCCGGTTCTTTATTTTGATAATGAGCATTATAATAAGCACTTGGCAATGTATGATTGGGCTTTTGGTGTAGATTTAAGCCAAGAAAGCATACATAAAGCCATAAATAAAATTGTGGCTGATTATACAAATTTATCCAACCAAGCTATGAATGAGTTTAATAATGGGTTGTACTTCGAAAGTAATTTTCAAAAAGCAGTTGATTATTCAAAACAGATTCAAAATTAAAGCGTACATAAAGCAATTGTCCTTAATTTTTATTTTAAGAAATTCAGTGAGTACAAATTTCAACAATATATTAAAATGGTTTTATGAATTATATATATGTTTTTTTTCTCGAAATCATAGGGTATGCAGACTACCTAAAAAGAGAGATTTTATACCCTCAATGGAATAGCTATTTCTATTGGCTTTTGGCAACATCATTGTTTTTTTGGTTTCTAGAAAGCTTAACTCCTTGGAGGAAAAATCAAGCAATTGTTCGCAAAGATTTTTGGTTAGATGCATTTTATATGTTTTTTAATTTTTTTCTTTTTTCGCTCATAGGATTTTCAGGAGTAAGTAAAGTAGGTGTGTTATTGGTTCATGATGTCTTTTCTTTTTTTGGTGTAAAGAATTTGGTTGCTTTAGAAATTAATCAGTTACATCCGTTTTTGGCTATTCTTATATTATTTGTGGTCAATGATTTTTTAAAATTCAATGTACACAGACTATTGCATGCTTTACCAAGGCTTTGGTCATTTCATAAGCTACATCATTCGGTTCAAGAAATGGGTTTTGCTGCACACTTTAGATTTCATTGGATGGAAATTGTAATTTATAAATCACTTATTTATATTCCTATGACTATACTAGGATTTGATTTAATAGATTTTTTTTATGCCCATTTGATTGCCATAATTATTGGGCATTATAGCCATTCTAACGTAAATATAAAAATTGGATTTTTTAAATATTTAATAAATAACCCTCAACTCCACATATGGCATCATGCAAAAAATACTCCATCTATAAATGGAGTCAACTTTGGTGTAAGTTTAAGTTTATGGGATTATATTTTTAAAACAAATTATTTAGAAAATGATGGCAAAAACGAGTCGCTAGGATTTGAAAATCTGGAGGCTTACCCACATGATTTCTTAAACCAATTGAAAGAACCTTTTACAACTAAAACAAGTAGGGAGTAAATATTAAGCATAAATTGCTTTGCAGAGAACTTCTAACTAAAAAAAAGTACTAACTTTAAGAAAAATAAAGTAAAAAAGTGGAATTAATTCTTCGCAATACACAAGACATTCTGAGTTATGTAAACCAACTTTTTGACTATGCCCAAGACATAAAAATTTGGCTATTTGTAGGAGAAATGGGAGCTGGTAAAACAACTACTATAAAAACCATTTGCCAAGCTTTAGAAGTAAAAGATGAGGTAAGTAGCCCTACATTTTCTATTGTAAATGAATACTTCTCTGATCTTATTGGTACATTGTATCATTTTGATTGTTATAGACTTAAAGATGATGAAGAAGCCTTAGAAGTAGGTATAGAAGATTATTTTTATTCAGGCTATCATTGTTTTGTTGAATGGCCACAGAAAATAGAAAAACTAATACCAGATCAATTTTTAATTTTTAATTTTGAAAAAATAGACGAAAACACTCGCTTATTAACGGTTACAAAACATGTCTGAAAAAAAAAGACCCAATCCCCTGGCAAAAGCTCTTGCTCAAGAAGCTCTAATAAATGTACTAGAGCAGCCAAAAAAGAAATCAGAACATAAAAAGAGTTTAGTCATAGGTATTCCTGCAGAAAACTCATCTGACGAAAAAAGAATCTGTCTTACACCTGAAAGTGTAGGGGTACTTGTAAACAATGGCCTAAAGGTTATTGTACAAAGCGGCGCAGGTCAAGCCAGTCACTTTAGTGATAGGCTTTATAGTGAAAAAGGGGCGGAAATAACGTATGATGCTTCAACGGTTTTTAAAAGTGATATTGTTTTAAAATTGAATCCACCAACTTTAGAAGAACTAGAATACATGAACAATGGGGCAACTTTAATGTCTGCTTTACAACGCTCCCAACTAAAAGTAGATTTTCTTAACCATGTAAATCAAAAAAAAATAACCGCCATAGGTTTTGAACTCATAGAAGACAAAGGAGGACTAAAACCTGTAGTGCGTTCATTAAGTGAAATAGCTAGTAACTGCATCATATCTATTGCTGCCGAATGTCTATCCAACATAAATGATGGGATTGGGGTAATGTTTGGTGGTATAACAGGAGTGCCACCACTAAAAATTGTAATTCTAGGAGCAGGTACCATTGGTGAAAATGTGTGCAGAATAGCTAGGCAAATGGGGGCTGAAGTGAAAGTATTTGATAACCACCATTATAAGCTTAGAAGACTAAAAAAAGACCTTGCAGATCAGGTGTATACATCTATGATAGATAATTATACTTTAGAGCATGAGCTAAAAGACGCAGATGTAGTAGTTGGGTGTTTGCGTTCAGAAGACGGGCAGTCTATGTGTGTAGTTACAGAAGATATGGTTATGAATATGAAACGAGGGGCTGTAATTATAGATGCTTCCATTAGTCAGGGGGGGTGTTTTGAAACCTCTAGGATGACTACTCACGAAAATCCCACCTATACAAAACATGACATAATCCATTATTGTGTACCAAACATATCTTCTAGAGTAAGTAAAACTGCCACAAGAGCACTAAGTTATCTGTTTACACCTATGCTTATACAAATGCAACGGCTAGGAGGTGTAGAAGCAATGATAGAAGATAAGAGCTGGTTTATGAAAGGAGTGTATTCATATAGAGGGTGCCTCACAAACCAAAATTTAGCAAGAATTTATGGTTTAGATTACAAAGATTTAAACCTTTTCTTTGCTGCAAGATTTTAATTTTTAGTTTTAAAAAAAAGCCTGATTTATGAACAAAGAACTTTTTTATAGGCAATTAAAGCAAAAGCGGTCAAAGTTTCTTGGAGATGCAATAGCTGATTATTTTAGAGACAATAAGCTATCTGATAAATATTTAGAGTCATTTTTACAACATGAGTGGAAAACAATTGCCGGAGAACTTATAGCCAAATATACATCCTCCATTTATTTAAAAGAAGATAGGGTGATTCTACGAATAGAAAATGCGCCATTAAGAAATGAGTTGTTGATGAATAAACGGCAATTACTAAAAAACATAAAAGACCACTTAAAAAATGAAAAGATTAAAGACATCGTTTTTGTATAGCAAAGCATGAATTAATCCAACACTGCTTTTTTTATTTAATCTTAATTTACATTATTTTAAACGAAAAAGCTTTTTATTTATTGTAAAGGTTTTTATATTTGGTTGTAGCCATAGTCTTTTAAAGGGTCTCTAGGTTGCAAAAAAAAAGTAATCACTTGATTTTAAGCAATTTATTTGTTTGTGTCAAGCAAAATCAGCAAAAAAAAGTACAATGACGTATACTAATTTCTTAAAAACAGCAGAAAAACTAACTTCTGAATTGATTGGTTCTATTTCAAATGGCATATATAAATATGACCATGTGTTTAAAAAACCAAAAAATGCCAAAAGAATTTTATTCCCAACTACTTTTTTTTCTTTATTATTTTTAGCTACCAACATACAAGCAAAAACCCCAATCACAAACACCTTTTTACCAAATATAAGTCCAAATGGAGCAAGGGCATATACCTCTGTTTCTATTTCTGGAGAATCCCAAACTTTGGCTTGGAAGCACACTATAGGTACAAACGCATCTTTAGTAAACAGCTCTAATCTTACATTACCTAAAGTAGGTGTAGTACTTACGGGCTGTGCCACACTACCTTCAGAAGTTATTGTCCCAGATATTTGTTCTGGCAACTCAGTAAGTATTACAGGGTCAGGTAGTACATCCAATACAGGTATATACACATTTTGGGATGCACTTTCTGGAGGCAACCAATATACAGATGGCGTTAACGGATATACAATCAACTCAACCACACTTACTACACCAAATACCCTAACTGCAGGTACTTTTTCATATTACATACAAGCAGAAGGTGCAGTATGTGCAAGTCCTAGAAGACAAGTAAATGTTACAATTAATCCGGTTTCTGCTTTCCAAGCAAACGCAACTTCTCCAACATGTGATGTAATTACTGCAAATAATGATGGGACTATAACCCTAACTAATTTTGCTGCAACAGAAAAATACAGTTTTAATATAGGAGATATCTACACAGGTTCAGAAACATTTGCCACTGCAACTACAATACCTATAAACGGAATTATTTCAAGTACCTTACCAAACCCTACAGTAGAAACCCAAAACTATACTGTCAGAGTTTTTTCTAGCAACGGATGCTTTAAAGATGTTGTTGTAGCTTTAATCAAAACCAACTGTGCCTCCTCAGGTGATAATGACAAAGACGGTATAGCTGATGACATAGATTTAGATGATGACAATGATGGTATTTTAGATGTAAATGAAATACTATGTAATAGTTTTTTATCAGTATCGTCTAATGATTTTTCATTCTTACCTGATTCATATAATTCATCTGGCACTGCTGACGTAAGTGCTAAGTTTGGTTTTGAAACAGGAAGTGTTGTAGTAAATGTAACTAACGTATCTGTATCTTCTGGAGGTGCGCTTTCAATTGGTAATGGTGGTCCCTCAAACAAAACTACTTTTAGGTTTTCTGGTAAAATACCTGTAAGGTTAAGACCTATTCAGGGAGCAGTGATTCCAGGTACTCCGGTTGTATCAGATGGTATTATTGCAGAAGATAGTAAAGGGTATACTTTTACAGGTAATTTAACTGCTGCTCCTATTGGTTCTGCAACCTTCATTTCTAATACTTCGGGAAACAATTATTTTGTTTCTAAAACTTCAGGTCCAGGATCTACATCCACATCATTTATTTGGACATCAACAAATTTTGCAAAAGTTGTTTCTTTTTATACTACTTCCTCTTCCACTACATCCAATAACATTAATATTCAAGTTTGTACTCCAGGAGATACAGATTTGGATGGAATTCCAAACATATTTGACTTAGATTCAGACAATGATGGCATATCAGATGTAATAGAAGCAGGCGGAGTAGATCCAGACAGAGATGGTATACCAGGTACAGGGGTCCCATCAATAAATTCAGATGGGCAAGTAGTAGTAGCTTCAGTAGCGGTTGGACTTACACCAATTGATACAGACGGAGATGGTAAAACAAACGACAAAGACCTAGATTCAGACAATGACGGCATTACAGATGTAATAGAATCAGGCGGATTAGACCCAGACAACAACGGTCTAATAGGAACAGGAGCAAAACCAACAGGCCTTGTAAATGGGATGCTAGGTTTAAGTACAGTACCAACAAGCACAGACGGAGACGGTATACCAAACCATTTAGACCTAGATTCAGACAATGACGGCCTTACTGACATAGTAGAAAACGGCATTACAGATTCAAAC
>JAYVIQ010000040.1:0-11601 GCA_043770215.1 Cytophagales bacterium
TGCCGTGTAGCCTTTAACTTTAAGTACTGATCTTGCCATACATTCTTTTTATGACAAAGATAATGTATTATTGTGTAATTAAAAATTAAACTTTATGTAAAAATAAAAGTACATAAGTAATTTTAAAACCCACCATATCTAGAAAATGTGTAAGGACTAGCAACATTATCACTTTGCTCTACTGTTCTAGCCTCAATAAAATATTTTTCTAATCTCTCACTTCCACTGTACGCAGAAAAAGTAGAGTTTCCATAACTTGTACCTGTGTAATTACCTGCATAAGAAGGGAAAACTTCACCAGAACATAGTTTTTGATACTTAAAAGAATATTCTACTCTTAAATTTCCAGATGTATAACTCCAAATGCCTAATCTTTTCTTCTGTTTTGATGGGTTTGCGCATAATTCAAAATATATACCGTAACGTCTATAGTGCGTTTGAATTCTTACTCGAAGATTTTTACCATAGGTTTGATCTCTATCTCCATCATCGGGACCCGCTCCATCTCCACTACAACTTACTCTTGTTGCTGATGGTTTAGAATTAGATTTCAACATAGAAAGCACTTGATCTTCTGTACTATACACCAAAATATTTTTGTTATCTAGATTAGAGTTTGCCAAATCAGTGTATTGGTCTAAATATTTTTTATCTAAAACCAGTACTTGCTCTTTCTCGGCATCTACTTTTATTAGCCATTTGTCTATTTGTACCACATGGTCATCATTTAAAATTTTCTGCAAAAACTCTGGGTATAAAGTATCTTCTAAAGCAGAATCTACAGTAGCTTCATTAAATGTACTAAAACGTGCTGCCACTTCGCTTGCTTTTTTGCCTGTAGTTTTAGGGTCTTCGAACAAGTTCTCGTACTCTTCTATAGATTCAAATACTACACGGTTTACATCTACTTTTTGCAAAGGTGCTGCTACATTTTATTCTT
This sequence comes from Cytophagales bacterium, assembly GCA_043770215.1. Lineage (GTDB taxonomy): Bacteria > Bacteroidota > Bacteroidia > Cytophagales > JAAEPT01 > JAYVIQ01. The sequence goes on from JAYVIQ010000040.1 coordinate 941, forward strand.
TGGTACAAGACACCAAAGATACTAGGCTTAGACCAATAATGGTCATGGAAATAAATTGTTTTTTCATTACTTTTTATTGAAGTTTAGGTTAACTGATTATTTTATTCGACAAAGGTAAGCAATATTTTTATATATGACAAATTTGTCGTAAATATAAATCTAAGCTTTTCTCACTTTTATTTTGTGAAAAAAGAGTATCTAGCTCAAATTAAAACTATAGGTTTAAGAGTAAAAGAGCTTAGAATTACTAAGAACATGACTCAGCAAAATCTTGCTGGATACTGCGATGTGGACATTAGAACTATACAAAGAATAGAAAAAGGCGAGCATGCTTTTGCTATAGAAACATTATTTTCTTTGGCAGATGCTCTACAAATAGAACCTCAAAAACTGTTAGAAATTTATAAAAGAAAGGTTGATTATTTAGTACAGCCCTTAGATAAAATCCTTATCTATCTATATACTTTAGCGCCTTCGGTGCAATTTTGGCAAATGTCTATTTTATTTCTATTTTTTAATACTTTTATACGGAATCTAGTATAAGATTCTTTTTCATTTTGTTGCATGTACTTTAGAATCTATATCTTAAATGGTTACTATCTATACGTTGGTGTTTTGCTCTTCCAATGTGAAACTATGGCATAGATTAAAATCATAAAATAGATGTTTATTTTACCTTGCCTGTAATTCAATTGAAAAGTTTATAGACCCTAGTGTTCGGAAAAAATTCTACCATATACCTGGGTTTTAATACTCTAACAAAAAAATCTTTTGTGATTGGCAGAATTAAAATCATGCGTTTTTTTATGCTATTATTCACCTTTAGATATTGAATCTGAAAGTTACTGGTGTTTAGAAACCTATGGAATAGCAAACGAAAAAACGTGCATCTAGCAGAAAATAAATGTATAGCAAAAAACAAAAATTAGGCTTCCTAGCAACCTTATCATATTACAAAATAGCAATAAAAATATCTGCAGAATTGAGCTTATCTCCCGCAGCCAGTAAACTTTCTAAGCTAATTTCTGCTATTAAGTAATTGTATTCTTTAGAAGTGTATTTTGCTTTTATTTTATCGAATTTAAAATGCTGTAAGTTTCCTTCGCTATAGTAACGAAAATAAACTTCTAGTACTTTTTCATTGCTTTGCACAGGATTATTTTCTCTTTTATACTTTTTAAATCCGTACTTATAATCATACAATCTCGCAGAAATATCAGACACAACTGCAGACCCTGTAGGGTAACTGCCTGCTCCTTTTCCTTGAAAATATTGTTTAGAGGTATAATCTCCTTCTAAAACCACACAATTATCTTCGTTACGGACATGAAAATAAAACTGATTTACCGCTACCAACTTGGGCATTACGTACACATAGATTTCGTTGTCTTTGTTTTTTTCTGCTACAGCTATGTGTCTAAACTTAGATCTGCGTTGTCTTGCAAACTCTATGTCATGCGAAGCAATATTTTGTATACCGTGTGTAACAACTTTTTTAAGATCTAGTATTACTCCATAGGCATGCACCACGGCTATAACCATCTTATACAAAGCATCCAAACCTATAAGGTCTAATGTAGGGTCTGTTTCTGCAAAACCAAGGTCTTGGGCTTGTTTAAGTGCAATGTCATAATCATTGTTATGCTCAAAAATTCTAGACAAAATATAATTGGTAGATCCATTAAAAATACCTTCTATATTGGTCAAAAGATCATTGTCATAATACTCTTCTAAATTTCTAATGATTGGTATACTGCCACAACTTGCTGCTTCATAAAGCAAAGCTGTACCCGTTTCTTCTTGTAAAGCAATTAACTCAGCCAAATTTTCGGCTAGCATTTTTTTATTGGCAGTAACAACACTTTTGCCATTTCTCATAGCTTGGCATACAATCTCAAAGGCTGCTTTAGGATCATTTATTGCTTCAACAATCAGGTTTATTTCCGGATCGTTAAGCAAATCATATTTGTCAAATGTAAAATTGCTTATGTCTATGTCTCTGGGTTTATCAGGGTTTTTTGCGCATATTTTTTTTACATGTGCTTGCAATCCTGAAATAGAATTTAAAATGTCATACACGCCATTACCTACTACTCCGTAGCCAAACATGCCAATGGTTATTTCTTTTTTGTTCATATTGCTACCTGATGTTTGCCGTAAAATTTCTTTACTATCTCTGTTATTGCTTTGGACTCTATTAAAAAGCCATCATGTCCATAAAATGAATCTATCTCTGCATATTCTGCACCTTCTATTCTTTCAGCTAAAGAAATTTGTTCTTCTACCGGGAACAGCATATCTGAACTTATACCTATAACTATAGTATTTGATTTAATTTCTTGTAATGCACTTTCTAAAGAACCTCTACCTCTACCCACATGGTGGGCATCCATAGCTTTGCTCATAAAGTAATACGCATGGGTATTAAATCTACTAACCAATTTCTCGCCTTGATAAACTTGGTAGGTTTGGGCTCTGTAATGATCTATTTTTTCTATATCTGTTTCTGACTGTGTCTGTTGGTAGGCTTGGTAATTTCTATAGCTTAGTAAAGCAACCGCTCTTGCCGCTCTTAATCCATTTTTGCCAGCTTTTGCATGATCTTCGTACCATGTGGTATCAGATTCTATACACATTCTTTGGGTTTCATTTAGTGCAACACACCAAGGAGATGCATTAGAACAAGTAGCCAAAAGCACTAAATTCTGAAATACTTCTGGCTGTAAAATTGCCCACTCAAGCGCCACCATGCCACCCATAGAGCCACCAACTAGTGTGTGAATTTTTTCTATCCCTAACTCTTTGCGTAATTCATCTACCGTGCGTGCAGAGTCTCTAGTAGTGTATTGAGGGAAATCTCTAAGGTAAAGTTTCTGTGTAATAGGATTGGTAGATAATGGAGAGGTAGATCCATAACATGAGCCATACATATTGTGGCAAATGATAAAAAAATTAGTTGGGTCATACAACTTTCCTACGCCTACTATTCCATCCCACCACTCTACTGCGTCTGAATTGGCTGTAAGGGCATGACAAATCCATATAACATTGTTTTTGTTTGGGTTTAATGTGCCCCATGTATGATAAAATAGTTCATATCTAGGGATTTTCTCGCCACTTTCTAGCTCAAAAGGAATTTTATGTTTGTATGTATATTGATCCAAATTCTTAGCTGCTATATATTTAAATGCAAGTTACAGAATTTTTTAAACTGATTTGAGTAAAAACTTTATTGAGGCTTACCTAACAAATATTTTTTAGTTATTAAAAACTTGAGCTGTTACAGAAAATGTCATATCCGCCCTTAAAACTATTTCTTTAGTTGTAATTTCATCTGTTTTGGTTTCTATTTTTATAGAGTATTTATTATTTTTTAAGTGGTTTACAATATTTGCCCCTGTGGTTTCTAGGGTCAAAAATTTACCTAATCCTGAAGGAATATTTTCTTTGCTAGCAATAAGTTCGTCTGATAAACCAGCAGAAGAAATATAAATTTTTACTGCGTTTAAAAAATTAAAATTTGCCTCTTCAGGTGATTCTATATTTAAGTTAAACGTGCTGATTTTAAGGGTTTTTACATTATCTAAACTAAGACCATTTTTTTTAAGTTCTGTGTCTGCATTTGAACTTATTTCTGGTGTTGGTATCACAACAGGAACGTTTGAAACTATAGGCACAGGTGGAATAGTTATCTTTGTACTCTCAGCATAGTTAAAAGTTAGCAGCTTGTCTAAAGCTTTTTTACAAGAAAAATGTATAACTAAAGCAAAAATTAAAAAAGCGGAGTAACCTATGTTTTTTTTCATTCCATTAAGTTATATATTAAACGATACTTTTTTCATAATATAAACTTTCTTTTTTTAACCATCTTCAAGTAATTTAGGCTTAAAGAAGAAATTTAAATGCGGTCTGTTTTGCCTTTTTCAATGTTCATTTATTTATTTAACAATTATATGGGACTATAATTTCACTCTAAGGATTCTATTTTTTATATTGAGGGCTAAAGTAAGAAAGCAGCATCATGGAAAAATTTGACGTGTGTATTATAGGGGCTGGGCCAGCAGGATATGCTGCTGCAATGAGGGCGCTAGACCTTGGGATGAAGATTCTTTTGGTAGAAAAAAACAGAGTAGGGGGTGCAGGCTTGTATGATGGTGCTTTAAGTTCTAAAACCCTATGGGAACTATCTAAAGACGTACATATGGCAAGAAAAAGGGTAAACAAATACTCTATTTGCAAAGATTTCATGGTAGACTATGATAAAATAAAACTAGAACTACGAGATGCTATTGCAGAACGTAAGTATCAACTAGAAAATCATTTAGACCAACTTAAAAAAGAAGGTTTTACAAATTTTTTGTTTACAAAGTATGGGAAAGCATCATTCATAAATAAAAATGAAATTTTAATTACTCATGGTACAGAAACAGAAACCATATGGGCAGAACAAACCATAATTGCTACAGGTAGTAGGCCTAGAAAACTGCCACACATACCTATAGATGAGCGTATTATCTGTACAAGCGACAGCATTCACTCATGGGAGGAATTGCCTAGAAGTATGGTCATTCTGGGGGCTGGTGTAATTGGCTGCGAATACGCCACAATTTATTCTAACTTTGGCAAAACTAAAGTATACTTAATAGACAAAGCTTCTAGAATTCTAAACCATGAAGATAATGATGTAGTTGATATGGTAGAGGATCATTTCGAAAAAAATGGAATCCACATACATAGAAATGCCAACCTTGAGCGCATGGAAATTAAAGATGGACGTGTAGAATATGAACTTACCTATTTAGACGGCAGACGGGAGATTTTTGTTGTAGACAAAGCCCTAGTTTCTGTGGGTAGAGTACCAAACATAGAAGGTTTAGAATTACAAAATGCAGGGGTAGAGTTAAATCATAAAATGGCTATCCAAGACTATGATACTCAAACAAATGTAGAAAATATTTGGGCAATAGGAGACGTTACAGCTGATATTGCTCTTGTAAATGTAGGCGAACTAGAAGGTAGGCATGCCATACATAGAATTGCTAAATTAGCACCTAAACCACTAGAATATGATAATGTTTCTTTTATCATGTTTTTAAAACCAGAGGTTGCGGGTGTTGGTTTAAACGAAAAACAATGCAAATCAAAGGGAATTTCATATCAAGTTGTTGCTATGGATTACTCACGTATACCTAGAGCCATTGCAATGAGAAATCCTTCTGGTTTTTTTAAGATCCTTGTTACTAATGATACTGAAATGAAAGTACTGGGCATGCGTGCTGTGGGACCACATGCCTCAAGTGCTATACAGGCTGTAGGTTTACTCATTTCACAAAACATGAGTATTGCCGCATTGGCAGAACTGGTGCACCCCCATCCTTCTCTTATAGAAGGAATACAAGAATGTTGTAGAATGTTGTTAGGAACATCCATATTCAAACCTCAAGCTTTGGGCTCTGGAATAAGATATACTGGATATGTACACGATGAAATTCAACCAATTGTTTAGTATTTAAAGTGCAAACAATTGGCTGAATTTAACACTGCGTTTTAAAGAGCTTTTTTAGCTTATATCTACCTTATTTTTATGTGTGGTAGAAACAAAACTATAAAGCTACCTTTTGTTTCAAGGTTTACATTAAGAAACGTTTACTACTTTTCTTCGTAAAGAACTTCTGCCAGAGTATGTCCAACAGCTTTAAGAGTGCTTTTGTCTATCACCGTTAAATTATCATCATGTGTATGCCAATAATCACCAAAAAACTGACCCTCTGTGCTTTTATCATTGTACTGTATTATGTCTATCATTTTTATACCTGTCATTTCATTTACAAAAGTATGATCGTCAGTAATACCAGCACAAAGTTTGTCTATAAAATAATTTGAATAGCCCAAACTTTGTCCTTTTGTCCATACTTTATTGACTACACTTTCGGCCTCCCGCATAGAAACACCCTCTTTATAAAATTTAGCTTCTTTGGCCCCTACCATATCTAACAAAATACCATAATAGGCATAGTAGCCTGCTTGATGTTTGTGAGATGACCAATACTGAGAGCCTAAACACCAGAATTCTGGCTTAGACTCTCCAGTGTGAAATTCTGGAGTTCCATAATCTTCTGCATCGAAAAAAATGATGTCTATACCCACACTTGGTTTATTTTTAGAGGTTTGCACTAATCTAGCTATTTCCATTAATACACCTACGCCGCTTGCTCCATCATTTGCACCATCTATTGGAGTATTGTGCAAGCTTTTATCATTTTCTTGGTCGGCATACGGCCTTGTATCCCAATGGGCAGCAAGCAAAATTCTTTTTTCGGCTTTAGGATTTATTATGCCAATTATGTTTTTGCTTTTTAACACGGTTCCATCCCATGCTTTGGCATCAAAATCTTGCTCAATAACCTTAATACCCAAACTTTTTAATTTATCTACAAGGTATTTAGCGCATTTTTTATGTCCAATTGTGTTTGGAACTCTTGGGCCAAAAGCAACTTGATCTGCAATATATTTGTAGGCAGAATCTTGGTTAAAATTTGGCACTTCTAATTTAGGAATGTTTGAAATTTGAGCTGAATCTTGTACTTCTAAAGTTTTAGCCGTTTCTTTACAAGCGGCTACAGATAAGCAAACAATTGAGCTTATTAGAATCTTCATTGTGTATTTCATAGTATGATTTATGTTCTTTTATTATTATTATTATTATTCGTAGATTATTACCACTTTTTAAACAAAGCTAGTCTCTTTTAATAAATATCATTGTGGCAACAATCTAATTTTCTTAATATTAGGGTAAGGCGTTTCAATTTCAGAATGATTCAAATTGCCAAGTACTATTTTTAGAAACCACACCCATTTTAGGCAACACATTTAAGATTTCATTTTTTGCATTTACCGTAACACTTACACTTCTTCTACTTTCTTGATCTGAAAATTCTTGTATTAGATTTAGTTTCACCAAGGGTTTTATCACTTCTACCAAAGATATTTTTTCTAAAACTTGTTTGTGTATACGTTCTGTTTTTGTAAGGCTATCAAAAGTAATTAAATTTATCAAAAAAGAAAACTCAACTGCTTTCTGAATAAGGCTATTGGTAAGTGCTTTCATAATGTAAATTTTGGCATATTTATAAATCAAATAAATGAATAGGGCAATATCTGTATTTTGCTTTTGACTTACTATCTGTATCCTATCTTCTATTTATCCCTCAAGTATCCTCATTCTAGGGTCATCGCTAAAAAATTGAGCAGTTAGGGAAGATGCAAAATCTTTTGTAGTATAAGAATCTAACCTTTTATAATCTGTATCAAAAACATAGAAATGTTTAATAGTATCCATTAATACATCTCTTTTTATTTACGCTTCTAGCTAAATTGCTATTAAAAAGGGAATGAAATGGAGCGTCATAGGCAAATACATTGCTTTTGAAGTGTTTTCGCAATACATTTAGTCAATTAATAACGTAAAGATTTTAAAATAGGCGTTGTTTTTTTTATAAGATAATGTAGGTATACGTACTTGTACCAGTAGTGGAATTGTGTAGTGATTTTGACCGAAACCCTATCGGGTCAGGATCTACGCTCTCGCTTTTTTTGTTGAAAAAGCAACAAAGAGCTCCGCTTAGATCCTTTTCGCAAAAAAAATAATATGTAATGATATCATTGCGGATATTGACATAAAATTATATTGGTCATCATGAACACCAAACCGTAAATCCCATGATAGAACAATCGATTGTTACATATCTCATTTAATAAAATCTTAACTAAAACTAAGAAATTAGGTTTTACCATTTAAAAATGATTTTAGAAAGCACAATAATGATGCAGTTTAAAAATAAGTTTGTGCTAACTTTGTTTGTAAATCTTAAGAAGACAAATGTATTATTAGCATATACTTCTGATAATCAAAACATAAAAACAATACAATGAAAAGTAAATACCTTCTACCCATTTTAGTATTGATTCCCTTTATTTCTTTTTCAAATACCATTTCTGGTAAAATTATAGAAAAAGAGAGTCGTTTTGAAATTGAATTTGCTCGGATAACTATAACCTCTACAGACACAACTTGTACTGTTACAACCAATGAAGAGGGTAATTTTGAATTCAGTAATCTACAAAATGGAATCTATAATTTAACAGTAGTAGCCATTGGTTTTGAAACTCAATCCGTTTATGAACTTAAACTTACAGAAGCAAAACCGGTGATAATAAACTTAGAATTGGTAGAAAGAGTAATTTTATTAGATACTGTAATGCTAGGAACTAATGACGATAAAATTTTCAAAGACGCATCTACCGCTGAAAGCCCTGTATCCTTAAGGAGTTTAGGTAGCGAAGAAGTAGAAAGAAACCCTGGTGGCAATAGAGATGTTTCTAGAGTAATTAGAAACCTACCTGGGGTTGCAGCTACACCTTCTTTCAGAAATGACATCATTATAAGGGGCGGATCGCCAAATGAAAATAGATTTTATATAGATGGTATAGAAGTGCCAAACATAAACCATTTTGCCACCCAAGGAGCCTCAGGCGGACCCGTAGGTATGATAAATGTGAATTTTGTGAAAAATGTAGACTTTTATTCTGGTGCTTTTCCTGCAAATAGAGGAAATGCACTAAGCTCTATTATTTCTTTTGATTTTAAAGAGGCCAGATCAGACAAATGGGGATTTAGAACAACTTTAGGCGCATCAGATATTGGGTTTACAGCTGAAGGCCCTCTAAGTAAAAAAACAACTTTAATGGCTTCTGTTAGAAGATCTTACCTTCAATTTTTGTTTAAAGCTATTGGATTGCCTTTTTTACCTACGTACAATGATTACCAGTTTAAAATAAAAACAAAACTAACTGATAATAGCGAACTAACGTTTATTGGATTGGGGGCTTTGGACAATTTTAGACTAAATGCATCTTTAAATGATGGAGAAACTGACTCAACAACCCTAAGAAGAAACAATTACATATTGCAAAACTTACCTATAAATGAGCAATGGAACTATACACAAGGTGTGAAATATGTGAAGTACAACAAAAATGCAATGCATACAGTAGTTTTAAGCAGAAATATGCTTAACAATACAACCTTTAAATACAAAAACAATGATGAAAAACTACCTAAGTTAATTGATTATAGCTCTCAAGAAATAGAAAATAAATTGCGCTACGAACAATTGCGTTATGGAAGCTTTGTAGATATTTTAGTCACCGCAAACCTAGAATATGCTAAATACAATACACAAACAAAACTTTTTAGAAATGTAAACGGTGTTTCACAATTCTTAGCCTACGCATCTGATATAAATTTCTTTAAGTATGGAGCTTCAGTACAAGCAAACAAAAAATTTATACAGGGAAAATTAAGTACATCCATAGGATTAAGAACAGATGCTAATAGTTTTTCTAGCAACATGTCTAATCCATTGCAACAGCTAAGTCCAAGGGCATCTGCTTCTTACCAAATTACAAAACAATTTAGTGTAGCTGCAAATACTGGTATATACGCGCAATTACCTAACTATACAAGTTTAGGGTTTAGAAACCAAGAAGGTACTCTAATTAATAAAGATTTAAAATACCTAACAGCTACCCACTTTGTGTTGGGAGTAAAATACTTAACTAAGTTTAATGCCTCTTTTTCAATAGAAGGATTTTTGAAAAACTATAAAAACTATCCTTTCCTTGTAAATGATTCTGTTTCATTGGCAAATCTCGGAAGTGATTTTGGTGTGGTAGGAAATGACGATGTAAACTCTAGCTCTACAGGAAAATCATACGGACTAGAACTATTGTACCAACAAAAACTCATTAAAGGTTTTTTTGGAATACTAGCCTTTACCTATGTAAATAGTGCTTTTAGTGACAAAACAGGGGCGCTAAAACCTAGTGCTTGGGATAGCAGACAAATTGTTTCTTGCAGTTTTGGAAAGAAATTTAAGCGTAACTGGCAAATAGGAACAAAGTTTAGCTACAGTGGCGGATTGCCATACACGCCTATTAACACCCAAACAAGTAGTCTAAAAAGCAATTGGGACGTATTTAACCAAGCGCAATTAGATTTAAACCAAATAAATTCATTAAGATTAAAACCCTTTCATGCATTAGATTTAAGAATAGATAAAGAATATTTCTTTAAAAAATGGAATATAGACCTCTATATAGACATACAAAATGTATATGCATTTGCAGCAGATCAACCGCCCACAGTAGATGTAAAAAGAGATTCAAACGGAAATCCTGTTATACAAAATCCAAACGCCCCAATAGACAAACAAACTTATATTTTAGAGACATTACAAACGGGAACAGGTAGTTTCTTGCCTACCTTTGGGTTTATTTTAGATTTCTAATCATACACAGGAGATAATACCTTTTTTTGTTTATTCTCAAATCATTAGATATTATTTGTAAATGTCTAATGATTTACTTGTCTTAATATAAATTGCAAATGGTTTTTTTAACTTCAAAATGTTTTTTTGTTTGAAAAACTAAGTTAAATTTGAAATAAAACATAAAAGGGAATTAAAATAAATGAAGCTGAATTTATTATAAATAATTGCATATAAAACAAAAACAATCTAAACTTTAAACACAAAATCAAAAGAGACATGGATACTACAAAAGACAAGACAGGCTTTATAAACAGCAGTTGGTTTTCTATA
>JAYVIQ010000041.1:0-38782 GCA_043770215.1 Cytophagales bacterium
AACTTGGCTAATTTGTCAAGGAGGGTACTCCTATGGTTTTACTTTATTTTGAAGTATAAAAATAATCAGGGTTTACTTTTTCAGTAGACCCTAAATATAAATTGTTTAAATGTATGACTCCTTTCAAAAAATGGATGCCCCTAGATAAAAAAGCGTACACACTAGATGTTGTAAGTGTTCAGAAAATAGAACTTAGTAGAGAAGAAAACGCAACCTATTTTTTTGAACCTTCCGAAACGTTAATTTATGTGGAAGAGCTTTAGTATTTATTTTGTTGTAGGCATTGCAGGAGCTGGGTAATATTTATACAAATAGTGCGTGATGTAAACTAATTTTTGATCTTTACCCTCATAGATCTTCACAAACTCTAGGTTTTTTTTGGCGTCATAAAAATACCTCCAGGCATAACTTATGTCTCCTCTAAAATTATATTTTAAGATGGTTTTTATCATTTTGTCTTCCGTATATGCGTATTCAAACCACTCATAAGCAATGTTTTCTAAAGAATACTCAGTTTCTTTTATTTTATTGCCAGCAGAATCATATTCAAATTCAAAAGTGTACCCTTGCAATTTATCAGTTTTGTTTTTTTCTTTAATAAGGTGGCCAACAGAATCATAATCAAATTCTTTTTCTAAAGAGATGCCCTTAGAAGCATATAGCTCCTTTTTTAGTAGATTTTTAGTAGCGTAGATGTAGTTGTAAGTATACACCTTTTCTTTGTTTGCAGCGTATTTTGTTTTTTCTATTAGATTAGACTTAGCATCATATTTATACTCTATTTCATATTTAGAACTATCTAAAATAGAACTTTTTCTAATTTTTTTTCCTTCTTTAGAATAGCTAACGGTGTATTTCTCAATCAACTTGTCATAGCCTTTGTACTCAAATCCAGTAGTAATTTGGTTGTTTTTTGAGTATTTAAGGACCGTTCTGCTTACGGGCTCGCTTTTTGCGTTGTAGTCTATAAGTGTAGTCATGTTGCCATTTTCATCAAACAACCGTGTAGATTTTTTAGTGCCAATATCCAATGCCTTTCCATATTGGTCTATACCATACCCCATTAATGTTTCAGTAGAAACACGTGTTTTTTTATATTGCTTACTTTCATCTAAACCTTGGTCTTGCCCCAAAACGGTAAGCCCAATAGATAAAAAAATCAAGGTAATAAAGTAATGAGTCCAACTTTTTTTAGTTAGGCCTTCTTTTGTAAATGATTTCATAAATTATGATTTAAAACTTTTTAGAGAGAGTAAATATGAGAGGTAAGTAGATTTTTTATCCAGAACAACTCCTTTTGATTCTAAGAAAGTGTAGACAGCATCTAAATAAAAAAAACTTAATTCAAAATCAAAATAAGCCACTTGAGTTCTGTGAATTAAAAAGTCTATTGGGTTACATATCATCTCATTTTCCAAACAATAGCTTAAACTTTTACCTAAAAAGATAGGTAAACCTTCTACCTCTTCATAATCTAAAACGGCATAAGCTTGTGATCCAAACCAGTGATACAAACGCTCTGCGCTTAGCTGATCTAGGTCGTTTTTTAAGGCAAATTCAATGAATTCACTCTCTGGTCTGCTATCAAAACCCAAAAATTTTATTTTGTCGCTAGAGCATTTTTCAAATTGTTTTTCTAGTCTTTTTTGAACCAAATTCACAACTTTTTCAGCCATTTTTCTATAGCCTGTTAACTTGCCTCCGGCTATGGCTATTAAATTAGAGTCCGTTTCAAAAATCTCATCTTTTCTAGAAATTTCACCTTCTCCTTTTCCTTCCTGCAATACAAGGGGTCTAAGCCCAGCCCAAGCCCCTTTTACATCTTTTACATATAAATTGGCATGTTCAAAATTTTTATTTAGTGCATTTAATAGGTAGTTCACATCCTCTAAATCTATGCTTGGGTTGGTTTTGTCTGCGGTATAAAAAGTGTCTGTAGTACCTACATATACATTATCAAATTTAGGAATTGCAAAAACCATTCTACCATCACCAACCTCAAAATAAACAGCGTTTTCTAAACTAAATACAGATTTAGATAAAACGATATGCACACCTTTTGTCAGGACAACTTTGTTGGGCGCTTTAGCATTGTCTAGTTGCATTATGCCATCTGTCCAAGGGCCAACAGCAGATACGCAGGTCTTTGTACGTATTCTTATTTCTCTGCCGGTAAGCACATCCAACACGTTTACTGCAGAAATAGCATTTTGAGTATATTCAAAACCAAGTACTTTGGTATAATTTAGAGCTATTGCACCCAAAGAAACTGCTTTTTTTAGATTTTCTAGCACCAACCTAGAATCATTTGTTTTGTATTCAAAATAGATTACACCACCCAGCAAACCATCTTTTTTTATGCTAGGTACTAGTGTTATAACATCACGTTTTCTGAGTATTTTATGTTTAAATTTAGATTCTACGTTTGCCAAAAATTCATAGGCAATCATAGCTAATTTAGCAGAAAATTTACCCATGCTACCACCAACTACAAACGGGATTATTACCTCAGTGGGTTGAGTAAGGTGTGGGGCGTTTTTGTACAAAGTATTTCTTTCCTTGCCTACTTCTGCCACAAGTCTTAAATCTCCTTGTTTTAGGTACCTCAAGCCGCCATGTATTAGTTTTGTACTCCTGCTAGATGTTCCCTGAGAGAAATCCTGCATTTCTACCAAACAGGCTTTCATACCTCTACTTTGTGCGTCTAGTAAAGCTCCAGCCCCAGTTACTCCACCACCTATTATAAGTACATCAAACTCCTCTGATAGTAATTGATCTAAAAAATATTGACGATTAGAAAACGAAAATTTCATGAACACAAATTTTTATGCATCCAAATTAGCACAAATTGGTTTAATACCGAATCTTTTTTCCTTTTGTTTTACTTAATTAGTACATCTAAGCGCTTATAAATCATGAGGAATTTATGTTTGTGTGCTAGATGTAAATTAGGGAGCTACGTGTTAAGAAGATGTTTAATTGCTACTTTTACGTATAAATATCCTTACTCTTACTTTGGTTTCAAAAACAAATTAAAAGAATTACTAGAGCAAACCCACGCTATAAAAAAGCGTGGTCGGGCTGTTACGCTCTCGCTTTTTTGCTTAAAAATGCAAAAAGAGCTCCACTTCCATCCCTTTTGCGCATAATTTAGATAAGGTATTAATCTTTATTGATTTAAAGTAGTATTTTTAAATTATGTTTTTTTTTTCAAAAGCACATTTTTATTTTAGAAAATATCAAGGCTAAGATTTCTGCCCAAGAAACCATTGCTTATGCTTAATATTTCATATATAGCATGGTTAAGGCTATGGTTAGAGATAAATGAGACCACAAAAATGACTATACAATTTCACTCTGCATTCAAATAATTCTTTATTAATAACACATACTATTCATTATCATAATCTTTATATTTCTAGTATATTTGGCTCTATTAAACTAGAATCTATAAAATGATGTTCAAAATCAATCCAAAATACACATATGTTTTCCTAGTATGCATTACTTTTTTAGGAGTAAATGCTTGCAAAACTAAAAAGATAAGTAAAGACCAGCCAACAGCAGAAGTAGAAACACAATTGGAAAAATCTAAAACAGAAAAGAGTATTAAGCCAGCTTATGTATTAGAGAATCAGCCTTATCAGCCTACCAAATCCATGGTCAATGATTTAATCCATACCAAATTGAGCGTTTCCTTTGATTGGCAAAAACAACATTTATTTGGTGAGGCAGAATTAACTATTGCGCCATATTTTTACCCTCAAGATAACGTTACTTTAGATGCAAAAGGATTTGATATACAGGAAGTTGCATTAATCAAAAACAATCAGAAACAAGTACTAACCTACACATACAAAGATTCATTGTATTTGATTGTACAATTAGATAAAAAATACCTTAAAGGAGAAAAATATCAACTCTTTATAAAGTATACAGCCAAGCCAAATGAATTGAATTTAAAGTCTGGTTCAGGTGCAATTTCGGATGATAAAGGGCTTTATTTTATAAATCCTCTAGGTACAGATACCACAAAACCAAGACAAATCTGGACACAAGGCGAAACAGAATCTAGCTCATGCTGGTTCCCAACATTTGATCAGCCCAATGAAAAAACAACGGAAGAAATAGCAATAACAGTAGATAATAAATTTGTAACATTATCTAACGGGATTATGGAAGCTCAGATGAGCCATGAAGACGGTACCAGAACAGATTATTGGATACAATCAAAACCACATGCACCTTATTTATTTATGATGGCAATAGGAGAGTTTGCTGTAATCTATGATTCGTGGTTGCCACCATCTACAGGAGAGAAAATAGAAGTGAATTATTATGTAGAAAAAGATTTTGAACCCTACGCAAAAAAGATTTTTGGAAACACTCCAGAGATGTTAGGGTTTTTCTCCAAAAAACTAGGGTATGAATATCCCTGGGATAAATATTCGCAAATAGTTGTAAGAGATTATGTATCTGGAGCTATGGAAAATACATCTGCCGCTATTTTTATGGAAGCATTACAGCTTACAGACAGAGAACTATTAGATAAAAATTGGGATTACATCATTGCCCATGAATTATTCCATCATTGGTTTGGAGATTTAGTTACCTGCGAGTCATGGGGTAATTTAGCACTTAACGAGAGTTTTGCAAACTATTCAGAATACCTCTGGTACGAGTATAAGTTTGGTAAAGACTACGCAGATGCTCACCGCCAAGAAGAACTCAACGATTACCTACATGAATCAGAAAAAAAACAAGTGCCAATAGTGCGTTCAAACTATGTACACCGTATGGATATGTTTGATAGCCACTCGTATGCCAAAGGGGGCTTAGTTTTACATATGCTCAGAAACCAAATTGGCGACGAAGCATTTTTTCAGTCATTACGTAATTATTTACACAAAAATGAGTTTACAGACGTAGAGTTAGACGAGCTACGCTTAGCATTTGAAGAAACAACAGGATTAGATTTAAAACTATTTTTCAATCAATGGTTTCTAAGTCCAGGTCACCCCAGTCTACTAATAGAAGAGGAGTACAAAAAAGATACTTTATCAGTTACCATAACCCAAAGACAAGATTCGCTATACACACCCTTTTATCACATACCCACTAGCTTAGAGGTGATGGTAGAAGGCATTAAGCAAAAAGTGCCTTTAAAAATAGAAGGCAAAGTCACTAAAATAAAGATTCCGTTATCAAAAGAACCTGAATACGTCCTTTTTGATCCGGAAAAAACATTGTTGGCAATAGTAGAGCATGCAAATTCTACAGAAAGAAACAGTAAAATACTATCCTCAGGAGTCAATTTTCAATCTAGGTATGATGCATTAGACCAGCTTTTGATGGATTTCGCAAACTCAAATTACGCACTCAAGTCACCTGCAGAAGCAACAAAAGCAGGTTTATCTATTTCAAAATTAGATAGCTTAAATACTGTAGTTTTAAATAAGTTTATTGAAGCATTAGCAGATCCTTCAGAAAACATAAAACGCTTAAGCTTAGAAACACTAAAGTCTTATCAAGATAAGAAAAAAGAAGAATTAAGAGATAAATATCTTTATTTAATCAGAAATGACTCAGCATCTTCTGTAAGGGCGGCTGCGCTAGCAAATTTAGCCGCTATTGTAAAAAAAGAAGATGTAAATCAATTAGAAATTCAAGCTGTAAAGCAAGCCTTAGAAGATCCTTCTTACCAAGTTTTAGGAGAGGCTCTGCTTGCCGGAATGAGTTTAGAACTCCAAGGCATAGATTCCACTGTTCAAAAGTACATAAACTCAGACAAAACAAATATTGTAAAAGCCATAGGTAAGTTTTTTGTTAAAACAGGAGAAAAAACAAAAGACCAATGGGCAATAAATGCATTCAATAAAATAAATTCAAGTGATTTAATAAGTCTTATAGACATGTTTGCGGAGATTTCTAAAACCTCAGAAATAGGATCTCAAAAAAAATTAGTATATTTTTTTTATGATCAAGGAATAAATGGAGATAATATTTACACAAGATACACCTGCTATAGAATTTTGCATGCAATAGATAACCTAGAGGGAGTCAGAGCTTTACGTCAGGAAGTTATAGCCAAAGAGGCGAGTACAATGCTTCTTGGAGTCTACAAAAGTTGGGAATCTTCATTAAACAAATAAAATTTATAATAAAAATTCTTCTAAAAGTTTGATACTAAAAAATTAACTACTAAATTTGCAAACCTATTTACAATGAGAGTTGAAGATAGAACTTTAATAAAGTGTTTTAAAGTAGCAAAATGGGGAGATACTCAAGCGGCCAACGAGGGCGGACTGTAAATCCGCTGATTTCATCTTCACAGGTTCGAATCCTGTTCTCCCCACAAATAAGAATTCCCTAGTTAAGGGTTGTTTAAGTTATTTTAAACAATTAGCGGGCGTAGCTCAGTTGGTAGAGCGATAGCCTTCCAAGCTATAGGTCGCGTGTTCGAACCACGTCGCCCGC
The DNA here is from genome assembly GCA_043770215.1 of Cytophagales bacterium. GTDB lineage: Bacteria > Bacteroidota > Bacteroidia > Cytophagales > JAAEPT01 > JAYVIQ01. The sequence goes on from JAYVIQ010000041.1 coordinate 6,478, forward strand.
TCCAATTTCAAGTTTCGATTTGAAATTGTGCCGATGTAGCTCAGGGGTAGAGCGCTTCCTTGGTAAGGAAGAGGTCGTGGGTTCAATTCCCATCGTTGGCTCTTATTTATATGTTGTAAGTAAAACGAATACAAACTTTAATTAAAAATGGCTAAGGAAACGTTTAATCGTTCGAAACCACACGTAAACATTGGTACAATCGGACACGTCGATCACGGTAAGACTACTCTTACTGCGGCAATCACTACAGTTCTAGCAGCAGCTGGTCTTTCAAAAGTAAGAGACTTTGCTTCTATAGATAATGCTCCAGAGGAAAAAGAGAGAGGTATTACAATAAATACATCTCACGTTGAGTACGAAACTGCGAACAGACACTACGCTCACGTAGACTGTCCAGGTCACGCCGATTATGTGAAAAACATGATTACTGGTGCTGCTCAAATGGACGGTGCTATACTAGTTGTTGCGGCAACGGATGGTCCTATGCCTCAAACTAAAGAGCACATTTTGTTGGCTCGTCAAGTTGGTGTTCCTAAAATTGTTGTTTTCCTTAACAAAGTAGACATGGTAGACGATCCAGAATTGATCGAGCTTGTTGAAATGGAAGTAGCTGAAGAGTTAGAGAAAAACGGATTCATTGATTGTCCAATCATCAAAGGTTCTGCCTTAGGTGGATTAAATGGTGATGCAAAATGGTCTGAATCAATCATGGAATTAATGAATGCAGTAGATTCACACATTCCACTTCCTCCAAGAGATGTAGACAAACCATTCTTGATGCCAGTAGAAGATGTATTTACGATCACAGGTCGTGGTACTGTAGCAACTGGTAGAATTGAAAAAGGTGTAGCAAACGTTGGAGATCCAGTTTCTATCATCGGTATGGGTGCAGTAGAAGGCTTAAGCTCTACAGTAACCGGTGTTGAGATGTTTAGAAAATTATTGGATAGAGGCGAAGCAGGTGACAACGTAGGTTTGTTGTTAAGAGGTATCGAGAAATCAGATATTAAAAGAGGTATGGTTATATGTAAACCGAAATCGGTTTCTACTCATGCTAAATTTAAAGCTGAAGTTTATGTTCTTTCAAAAGAAGAAGGCGGAAGACATACACCATTCTTTAACAAATACCGTCCTCAGTTCTATTTCAGAACTACAGATGTTACTGGAGAGATTATGTTGCCAGAAGGTGTAGAAATGGTTATGCCAGGTGATAATTTAACAATTTCAGTAGAGCTTCTTTCTGCAATAGCTATGGAACTAGGTCTTAAGTTCGCTATCCGTGAAGGTGGTAGAACTGTAGGTGCAGGTCAGGTAACTGAAATCATAGCATAAGACTTAAATATAAAAAATATCAGATGCGTTTCTATTTATTTAGAAGCGCATTTGTTTGTTTGTATATTTTATAGTAATTTTGCAGTCCGTAAATTTAGCGGCTAAATAGTACTTACGGGTGTAGCGCAGTTGGTAGCGCAGTGGTCTCCAAAACCAAAGGTCGTAAGTTCGAGTCTTACCACCCGTGCAAAGAAAAAGAAATGAATAAAATAATTTCATATATAAAAAGCTCATTTGACGAGGTAATACACAACGTAGCCTGGCCTAGCTTTAGTAATCTGCAAGAAAGTACAGTCTTAGTTATTGTAGGATCCCTTGTTTTCGGTTTACTTATATTCGGTATGGATACCGTATATGGTTGGTTGTCAAATGTTGTTTACAAATAATTTTGTGCTGTGGGAGAATTAAAGTGGTATGTAGTTCGAGCGGTGAGTGGTCAAGAAAAGAAAGTAAAATCTTATCTTGAGACAGAAATCGCTAGAAACAAAATGGAGGCTTTTATTCCAGAAGTATTAATTGCTTTGGAAAAAGTTTATGAAATGCGTAATGGAAAGAAAAAAATCAGAGAAAGAAATTTTTTTCCTGGTTACGTATTGATTTCTGCCGATTTTTCTCATGGCGAAACCTTGCATTTGGTTAAATCTGTACCTGGTGTCATTGGGTTTTTAAATAATGAAAGAAATTCAAGCGATCAAATACCATCTCCTCTGAGGCAATCGGAGGTAAATCGTATACTAGGTAAAGTAGACGAAGCAGACGAATTAGATGTTCAAACAGAACAAAGCTTTATCACAGGAGAATCTGTAAAAGTAATGGACGGAGCATTCACGGGTTTTACAGGTACAATACAAGAGGTATTTGATGATAAAAAGAAATTGAATGTAATAGTTAAGATTTTTGGTAGAAGTACACCAGTAGAGCTAAATTATATTCAAGTAGAAAAAGAGAGTTAAATTGGATTTTTTATTCAGTGTCAAAATAATGCTTCCGCACTGGAGAAGAGAGTTCGTTAAACATATATATAGATGGCTAAAGAAATAGAAGGTTATCTTAAGTTGCAAGTGAAAGGTGGCGCAGCCAATCCATCACCACCAGTAGGACCAGCGTTAGGTTCCAAAGGTCTTAATATCATGGACTTTTGTAAAGCTTTTAACGCTCGTACACAGGAAAAACAAGGACAGTTGTGTCCAGTATTAATTACGTATTTCAAAGATAAGTCTTTCGATTTTGTAATTAAAACTCCACCAGCTCCAGTTTTATTGATGGAAAGAGCAAAGATTAAAGGAGGTTCAGGAGAACCTAACCGTATTAAAGTTGCTTCTGTAACATGGGATGTAATCAAAGAGATTGCAGAAATCAAAATGCCAGATTTAAATGCTTTTAGCATAGAATCTGCAATGAGCATGGTAGCAGGAACAGCTAGAAGTATGGGAATCAAAGTTACTGGAACAGCACCTTGGGACAATTAATTGATAACAAATGAAACTGACAAAAAATAGAAAAGCGGCTCTTGAGAAGTATGACCTTAATCAGGCGTATTCTTTAGACGAAGCCTCTAAAATTGTCAAGGATATTACCTTTACAAAGTTTGATTCTTCGGTAGATATCGATGTTAGACTTGGAGTTGATCCAAGAAAAGCAGATCAAATGGTAAGGGGAGTAGTGGCTTTGCCACATGGCACAGGAAGAGATCTTAAGGTCTTAGTTTTGTGTACTCCTGACAAAGAAGCAGAAGCTAAAGAGGCAGGTGCAGACTATGTTGGTCTTGACGAACTAATCCAAAAAATCGAAGGTGGTTGGTTGGATATGGATGTAATCGTTACGATGCCAACAGTTATGGCTAAAGTTGGTCGTTTAGGTAGAGTTCTTGGTCCTAGAAACTTAATGCCAAATCCAAAGGCAGGTACAGTTACTATGGACGTAGGTAAGGCAGTTAAAGAAATCAAAGCAGGTAAAATCGATTTTAAGGTAGATAAGTTTGGTATTATCCATGCTTCTATCGGAAAAGTATCATTCTCTGAAGAAAAAATTAGAGAAAATGCTTCTGAATTGATTCAAACTTTGGTCAAATTAAAGCCTTCAGCTGCAAAAGGAACTTATATCAAAAGCATCAGCTTGTCAAGCACAATGAGCACTGGTATTAAGGTAGATAAATCAACCGTAGCAGGAATTTAATCATGAACAGAGAGGAAAAAGCACTATTAATCGACGAATTAGCTGAAAAGTTTAAAAACAACAGCTTCTTCTATGTGACAGATGCCTCTGGTCTTTCGGTTGCTCAGATTAATAATTTTAGATCTATATGTTATAAAAATGGAGTTGAGTATAAAGTGTACAAAAATTCTGTGATTCGTAAAGCATTAGAAAAACAAGATTTTAATTTTGAGGAATTGTATGGAGTACTTAAAGGATTTTCTGGAATTTTATTCCACCCTGAATCTGGTAAATTACCTGCAAAGGTATTAACAGATTTTAGAGGTCCAAAAGGAGAAAAACCTGTACTTAAAGGTGCATCTATCGACTCTGGTATATTTATCGGAGACGAAAATTTAGATACATTAAGCAAACTTAAATCTAGAGAAGAACTTATTGGCGAGGTTATTGGATTACTTCAATCTCCAGCTAAAAATGTTATCTCTGCGCTTCAAAGCGGTGGAAATAAACTTGCTGGTATCATTAAAACTTTATCGGAAAAAGAAGCATAATAGCTTCACAATGTTGAACCCCTTTTATTAAATAAAGATAAAAATGGCAGATTTAAAAACGTTCGCAGAACAATTAGTTAACTTAACAGTAAAAGAAGTAAACGAGTTAGCACAAATATTGAAAGATGAGTATGGCATAGAGCCAGCTGCTGCTGCAGTTGCTGTAGCTGCTGTTGGTGGCGCTGCTGCTGAGGCTGTTGAAGAAAAAACTGCATTTGATGTAGTTTTAAAATCAGCTGGTGCTGCAAAATTAGCTGTAGTTAAACTTGTAAAAGAATTAACAGGTCTTGGCTTGAAAGAAGCTAAAGATGCAGTTGATGCTTGCCCAAGTGTAATTAAGGAAGGTATTCCTAAAGATGAGGCAGAGTCTCTTGCTAAACAATTGCAAGAAGCTGGTGCTGAAGTAGAAGTTAAATAATTTATTTATCTTTTATTTTGCAATAAGACCCTAATCTAGGATTAGGGTCTTTTCTGCTATATACCTCTTTAAAAGTTAAGGGGTATGTTGTCTAATAAGGAAAGTCAAACTAAAATATTAAATCCTTGGCAAATACAAATATAGAGCGAATTAGTTTCGCTTCTTCTGAAAAAATACTTGAATATCCAGATTTCTTGGATGTTCAATTGAAGTCGTTTGAAGATTTTTTTCAAATTGGTAGTACGGCAGATAGTAAAAGCGAAGAAGGCTTACATAAAGTGTTTCTTGAAAATTTCCCTATTAGTGATTCCAGAGAAGTTTTCTTACTAGAGTTTCTAGATTATTCTATTGATCCTCCAAAATATGATGTTACAGAGTGTATAGAAAGAGGGTTAACCTATTCTGTTCCCTTGAAAGTTAAATTACGACTTTCTTGTAATGATGAGGAGAATGAAGATTTCGAAACCTTAGAACAAGAAGTTTTCCTTGGAAACATACCGTATATGACGGTTAAAGGTTCTTTTGTTATAAATGGTGCGGAGCGTTGTATTGTATCTCAGCTGCATAGATCTCCAGGTGTATTTTTTGCTCAAAGCAAGCACACTAATGGTACTAAGTTGTATTCAGCTCGTATTATTCCTTTCAAAGGTTCTTGGATTGAATTTGCAACAGACGTCAATGGCGTTATGTTCGCTTACATAGATCGTAAGAAGAAATTTCCAGTTACAACATTGTTAAGAGCAATAGGGTATGGTACAGACAAGGATATTTTAGATCTTTTTGGTTTATCTGAAGAGGTTGAGGCCAAAAAAGTCAATTTGACTAAAATTGTTGGTCGTAAGTTGGCTGCTCGTGTTCTTAGAACATGGCAGGAAGATTTTGTTGATGAAGATACTGGTGAAGTTGTATCTATAGATAGAAATGAAGTTGTATTAGAGAGAGATAGCATTGTAGAAAAAGAAGACATAGATCTTATTTTGGATGCAAATGTAAAATCTATTATTTTACACAAAGAGAATGTAAATGCTTCAGACTTTTCAATCATTTACAATACTTTACAAAAAGACAATAGCAATTCAGAGAAAGAAGCGGTAGAACAAATTTATCGCCAATTAAGAAATTCTGAAGCTCCTGATGAAAGCACAGCGCGTGAAATTATACATAATTTATTTTTCAGTGATAAGCGTTATGATTTAGGTGAAGTTGGTAGATATAGAATCAATAAGAAATTGAATCTAGATATACCCATGGAAACTAAAGTACTTACTAATCAAGATATAATTGAGATTGTTAAGTATCTAATTGGTCTAATCAATTCTAGAGCAGTAGTGGATGATATTGACCACTTAAGCAACAGAAGAGTTAGAACTGTAGGAGAACAATTATATGCTCAGTTTGGTGTTGGATTGGCTCGTATGTCAAGAACTATCAAAGAGAGAATGAATGTTCGTGATAACGAAGATTTTAAACCAGTTGATTTAATTAATGCCAGAACATTGTCTTCTGTTATCAATACTTTCTTCGGGACTAATCAATTATCACAATTTATGGACCAGACAAATCCTCTTTCTGAGATTACTCATAAAAGAAGAATGTCTGCTTTAGGACCAGGTGGTTTGTCTAGAGAAAGAGCCGGATTTGAAGTTAGAGACGTACACTATACACATTATGGTAGATTATGTACTATTGAAACTCCTGAAGGACCAAACATTGGCTTAATATCTTCTCTTTGCGTTCATGCCAAAGTAAACCGTATGGGTTTTATAGAAACTCCATACAGACCTGTAACTGATGGTGTTGTTTCTAGAGATGTTATTTTCTTAACTGCCGAAGAGGAGTATGAAAAAAACATTGCTCAGTCAAATGCCCCAGTAAATAAAAATGGTGAGTTTCAAGTAGAAAAATTGAAGTCTAGAAATGGAGGCGATTTTCCTGTAGTAGAACCTACTGATTTATCATATATGGACATTGCTCCAAACCAAATCGTCTCAGTTGCAGCTTCTATGATTCCATTTTTGGAGCATGATGATGCCAACCGTGCTTTGATGGGTTCTAACATGCAGCGTCAGGCAGTACCTCTTCTCAAAACAGAAGCTCCAATTGTGGGTACAGGTTTAGAAAGAAGGGTAGCTGAAGACTCTAGAACTTTGATAAATGCCGAAAGTGATGGTGTTATTACTTATGTTGATTCTAAAAAAATTGTAGTTAAATACGATTTGACAGATGATGATGAGTTAGTAAGATTTGGTGCTTTAGAAACTACATACAATCTGATTAAATTTAGAAGAACCAACCAAGATACTTGCGTAAATCATACTCCAATTGTAAGAAAAGGAGATCGAGTTACAAAAGGACAGGTATTGGTTGAGGGTTATGCTACAAACCAAGGAGAGTTAGCTTTAGGTAAAAACTTATTGGTAGCTTACATGCCTTGGCAAGGATATAACTTTGAGGATGCAATTGTTATCTCTGAAAACATAGTTAAGAATGATGTTTTTACTTCTATTCACATCAATGAATATGAATTAGAGGTTAGGGATACAAAGCGTGGTGAAGAAGAATTAACTTCAGAAATTCCAAACGTAAGTGAGGAAGCAGTTAAAAATCTAGACGAGAACGGTATCGTTAGAATAGGTGCTGAAATTAAAGAAGGTGATATTTTAATTGGTAAAATAACTCCTAAGGGAGAAACTGATCCTACTCCAGAAGAGAAATTACTAAGAGCTATTTTTGGAGATAAAGCTGGTGATGTTAAAGATGCATCTTTAAAAGCTTCTCCTTCTTTGAGAGGTACAGTAATTGATACAAAATTATTTACTAGACCTAAGAAAGATAAAGACGCTAGGGTTTTTTCTAAGAAAAAAGTAGAGGACCTAAAGCAAGTCTATGGTAGAGAGTTAAAAGACCTTAAAGAGAAATTGTTAGGTAAATTATGTGTAATCTTAGAGGGAAAAACTTCTTTAGGCGTAAAACATAAATTCGGTCAAGAAACAATGTCTAAAGGTGTTAAGTTTAATAAGACTAACATCAAAGAGAATTTCTTCCCTGACAAAAATGTTTACAGAGATGAAAGTAATTATTCTGTTCCAGAAGAAGTAAATTATATTTCTGATCTGATTATGGATAATTGTTGTGATGATCAAGATGCTTGTATTTTAGTTATTAAAGCAATACAATTATTCAACAAAGCTCGTAACGAGATTATGGGTAAATTCAAACGTGAGCGTTTTGCATTTGAAGTCGGAGATGAGTTACCTGCTGGAATTGTACAACTTGCGAAAGTTTACATTGCTAAAAAACGTAAACTAAAAGTAGGAGATAAAATGGCGGGTCGTCACGGCAATAAAGGCGTTGTAGCTAGAATTGTAAGGCACGAAGATATGCCATTTATGGAAGATGGTACCCCAGTAGATATAGTTTTAAATCCTCTAGGTGTTCCTTCTCGTATGAACATTGGACAAATTTATGAAGCAGCGTTAGGTTTGGCAGGTTTGAAAAGTGGTAGACGCTATTCAACTCCAATTTTCGATGGTGCCTCAGAAGAACAAGTTCATGCAGAATTGGCTAATGTGGGCATCAAAAACTTTGGAAGACAAAGACTTATTGATGGTTTAACCGGAGAAGAATTTGATCAAGAGGTAAATGTAGGTGTTACTTACATGCTTAAACTTGGTCACTTGGTAGATGATAAAATGCACGCTCGTTCAATAGGTCCATATTCATTGATTACACAACAACCATTGGGTGGTAAAGCTCAGTTTGGTGGCCAGCGTTTTGGCGAAATGGAGGTTTGGGCTTTAGAGGCTTTTGGTGCAGCCAACATTTTACAAGAAATTCTAACCGTTAAGTCAGATGACGTAATAGGTAGAGCTAAGACTTATGAGGCAATCGTTAAAGGCGATAATCTTCCTAAGCCTGGTATCCCAGAATCTTTCAATGTACTTGTACATGAATTGAGAGGTTTGGCTCTTGAAGTAACAATGGATTAATACATTTCACACCACCTAAAGAAATTTAGGTGGTTTTATCAATATTAATTAGCTCAGAATGGCGTTTAGACAAAATAAGAAAATAGCTAAAGACTTTTCAAAAGTTACGATTAGTCTCGCTTCTCCAGAATCTATTTTGGAGGAATCAAAAGGTGAGGTAACTCAACCAGAGACTATTAATTACAGAACATACAAACCTGAAATGGGTGGTTTATTCTGTGAGCGTATATTTGGTCCTGTAAAGGATTGGGAATGTCATTGCGGTAAATATAAAAGAATACGATACAAAGGCATAATATGTGACCGTTGTGGGGTTGAAGTAACAGAGAAAAAAGTACGTAGAGAGCGTATGGGTCATATCGAGTTGGTAGTACCTGTTGCTCATATTTGGTATTTTAGATCTTTACCTAATAAAATTGGTTATTTGTTAGGGTTACCTACCAAAAAATTAGATCAAATTATATACTATGAAAGATACATTGTTATCCAAGCTGGTATAAAAGCAGAAGATGGTTTAGAATACTTAGAATTTTTAACTGAAGATGAGTATCTTGATATTTTAGATAAATTACCAAGAGAAAACCAATTGTTAGATGATAATGATCCTCAAAAATTCATTGCTAAAATGGGTGCTGAGGCTTTAGAGATGTTGTTGACTAGAACTAAGTTAGATGATTTATCTTATGAATTAAGACACAAAGCAGCTAATGATACTTCGCAACAACGTAAAACAGAAGCATTAAAACGTTTGAAAGTTGTAGAAGCTTTTCGTGAGGCTCAAACAAGAATTCAAAATAATCCAGAGTGGATGATCATCAAAATGGTTCCAGTAATTCCACCAGAATTACGTCCATTAGTTCCTCTTGATGGTGGTCGTTTTGCAACATCAGATTTAAATGATTTATATAGAAGAGTAATCATTAGAAATAATCGTCTGAAGCGTTTGATAGAAATCAAAGCTCCCGAGGTTATTCTAAGAAATGAAAAACGTATGCTTCAAGAAGCAGTAGATTCTTTATTTGATAACTCTCGTAAAGTAAATGCTGTAAAAGCAGACGGTAACAGACCATTGAAATCATTAAGTGATATGCTTAAAGGTAAGCAAGGTCGTTTCCGTCAAAACTTATTAGGTAAGCGTGTAGATTATTCAGGTCGTTCAGTAATTGTTGTAGGGCCAGAATTAAAATTGCATGAATGCGGATTGCCAAAAAATATGGCGGCTGAGCTTTTCAAACCTTTTGTAATTAGAAAATTAATTGAAAGAGGAATTGTTAAAACAGTAAAATCAGCAAAGAAAATTGTAGACAGAAAAGATCCTGTTGTTTGGGATATTTTGGAAAATGTTTTAAAAGGACATCCAGTTCTTTTGAACAGAGCTCCAACACTACATAGATTGGGTATTCAAGCGTTCCAACCAAAATTAATCGAAGGAAAAGCAATTCAATTACATCCTTTAGTTTGTACAGCATTTAATGCCGATTTTGATGGTGACCAGATGGCTGTACACGTACCACTTGGGCACAAGGCAATATTAGAAGCAAGTTTATTAATGTTGGCATCGCACAATATCTTAAACCCTGCCAATGGAGCTCCTATTACTGTACCATCTCAAGACATGGTTTTGGGTCTTTATTATCTTACAAAAGGTAGAAGAGGAACTCTAGAAAAACCAATGGTGGGCGAAAATGGCTTGTTTTATGGTTCTGAAGAAGTAATTATTGCAATTAACGAAGGGCGTTTAAATAAAAATGCATTCATAAAAGTTAAAACTAGACTTAGAAATGAGGATGGTACTTTTAGAACTGAAGTTATAGAAACTGTTGCAGGTAGAGTTTTATTCAATGAAAAAGTACCGCAAGAACTTGGTTATGTAGATGAGTTATTGACCAAAAAGAAATTACAACAAATTATTGCAGATGTGTTTACCTTCGCGGGTAATGTAAAAACAGCTAAATTTTTAGATGATATCAAAGCAATAGGTTTCCATATGGCATACAGAGGAGGCTTATCTATTGGATTAGGAGATATTAATATCCCTGATGAGAAAGATGCAATGGTAAAAGAGGCGCAAGAAGAAGTAAAAGTTGTTTGGGATAACTATCGTATGGGTTTAATAACCGATAGTGAACGTTATAATCAAGTAATTGACATCTGGACTCGTGTAAATTCTAAATTAACTGATACGTTAATGTATCAGTTAGAAAATGACGATCAAGGTTTTAACTCTATTTACATGATGATGCACTCAGGTGCACGTGGTTCAAGAGAGCAAATTAGACAGCTTGGTGGTATGAGAGGCCTTATGGCTAAACCTCAGAAAAATCTAGTAGGTGCTACAGGTGCAATTATTGAAAATCCAATTCTATCTAACTTTAAAGAAGGACTAGATGTAATTGAATACTTTATTTCAACGCATGGAGCACGTAAAGGTTTGGCAGATACTGCGCTTAAGACAGCAGATGCTGGTTATTTAACTAGACGTTTGGTTGATGTTGCCCAAGACGTTGTAATTAATGAAGAGGATTGCGGAACACTTAGAGGCGTAGAAGTAACTCACTTGATTGAAAACGATGAGATTGTAGAGCATGTAGGAATTAGGATTTTAGGAAGGGTAAGCGTTCATGACATTGAATATCCAGAAACTGGTGAAGTATTTATCCACTCTGGAGAACTTATTACAGAAGAGCTAGTTGCTAAGCTTAAGACTACAGACATAGAAACTGTAGAAGTACGTTCTGTATTAGCATGTGAATCAAAAAGAGGTGTTTGTGGTAAATGTTACGGTAGGAACTTAGCTACTTCACGTTTAGTAGACGTAGGCGAAGCAGTAGGTGTTATTGCAGCACAATCTATAGGTGAGCCAGGTACACAGTTAACATTAAGAACTTTTCACGTTGGTGGTACTGCATCTAACATTGCAGTAGAATCTACTGTAAAAGCTAAATATAAAGGTGTTATTGAGTTAGAAGAAATCAGAACAGTAACAAGAATTACAGATTCTGGTGATTCAGAAGAGGTAATAGTTGGTAGAGCTGGTGAAATGCGTTTGTTGGATTCTAAAACTAAAAAAGTTTTAATGAACATAAACGTACCTTATGGAGCAATACTTACAACAAAAGACGGCGCCAAAGTAGAAAAAGGCGATGCTCTATGTAATTGGGATCCATACAACGCAGTTATTATTTCTGATTTTGACGGTAAGGTAGAATTCGATGGTATCGAAGCTGGAGTTACTTATAAAGATGAAATGGATGATCAAACAGGTCACGCTGAAAAAGTAATTATTGAGTCTAGAGATAAAACTAAGAATCCAGCAATAATTATTAAAGGCAAAGGAGACGAAGAGAAATCTTATAATATTCCAGTAGGAGCCCATTTATCAATTAATAATTCAGACAAAGTTAAATCTGGGCAGATCTTGGTTAAAATACCAAGAACAACAGGTAAGACTAGAGATATTACAGGTGGTTTGCCTAGAGTTACAGAGTTATTTGAAGCTAGAAATCCTTCAAACCCTGCTGTGGTTACAGCCATAGATGGTGTTGTATCTTTTGGTGGTATCAAAAGAGGTAACCGTGAGATTTATGTAGAGTCAAAAGATGGCGTACAAAAAAGATACATGGTGCCTTTATCAAAATATACCTTGGTTCAAGACGGTGATTTTGTTAAAGCGGGAACTGCAATGACAGAAGGAGCTATCACGCCTAATGATATTTTGGCTATTCAAGGACCAACGGCAGTTCAAGAGTATATAGTGAATGAAATTCAAGATGTATACCGTCTTCAAGGTGTGAAGATAAATGACAAACACATTGAGTGTATTGTTCGTCAAATGATGCGTAAAGTAGAAATACTTGATTCTGGTGATACCTTATTCTTGACTGGTCAAGTTGTTGATAAAATTTCTTTCTCACAGCAAAATGATGATATCTTAGACAAAAAAGTGGTTGTCGAAGCAGGGAATTCTTCTTCTTTCAAACCAGGTCAAATTGTTTCATTAAGAATGCTTAGAGATGAGAATTCTAAATTGAAAAGACAAGATCATAAATTAGTACAAGTTAGAGATGCTCAGCCAGCTGTATCATCTCCAACGCTTCAAGGAATAACGCAGGCGTCTCTTGGTACTCAGAGTTTCATTTCTGCAGCTTCTTTCCAAGAAACAACTAAAGTATTGAGTGAGGCCTCTATAAGAGGTAAACAAGATAATCTTTTGGGTCTTAAAGAGAACGTTATTGTTGGTCATCTTATACCAGCTGGTACAGGGTCTAGAAGGTATCTAGACATTATAGTGGCAGACAAAGAAAAGTACGAGGCCATTAAAGACTCTAAATTGTCATTAGAGAAAGCAATAGTATAAGATATTAAGGGAGTATGGAACAAGACAAAAATCAAATCAATATAGAACTAAGCGAAGAAATTGCAGAAGGAGTTTATGCAAACTTAGCCATGATTGCACATTCTAATTCAGAATTTGTAGTTGATTTCATTCGTTTGATGCCAGGTACCCCAAAAGCAAAAGTAAAGAGTCGTATTATTCTGACTCCAGAACATGCGAAAAGATTAAGTCTAGCTTTAATAGATAACATCAAAAAATACGAGGAGAATTTTGGTTTAATTCATGCAAATGGAGAAATACCAAAATTCCCTTTAAATTTTGGTGGGACAATTGGCGAAGCATAACAGTTAAAAATTGCATAAAGTTTTGGATATCAAATTAATATTCTTACCTTTGCAATCCGTTTCAGAAAAAAAGTTAAATTATAGAAGATGCCTACTTTACAACAATTAGTAAGAAAAGGTAGAACAGAGATTGTTTCTAAATCGAAATCACCGGCCTTGGACTCGTGTCCACAGAGAAGGGGAGTTTGTACTAGGGTTTACACTACAACGCCAAAAAAACCTAACTCAGCGATGAGAAAAGTGGCAAGGGTAAGATTAACAAATGGTAAGGAAGTAAATGCTTACATACCAGGAGAAGGTCATAACTTGCAAGAACACTCAATCGTTTTGATTAGAGGTGGTAAGGTTAAAGACTTACCCGGTGTGAGATATCACATCGTTAGAGGAGCTTTGGATACTGCTGGAGTAAGCGGTAGATTACAAAGAAGATCTAAATATGGTGCTAAGAGACCAAAACCAGGACAACCTGCTGCTGCAGTTAAAAAGAAAAAGTAAAAATTGAAATAAAATGAGAAAGGCAAAACCTAAAAAGAGGTACATACTTCCTGATCCTAAGTTCAAGGATACCCAAGTAACAAAATTTGTAAATAACCTTATGGTTGATGGTAAAAAATCAATTGCATATGAGATTTTTTACAAAGCTTGTGAGGCCGTAGAAGAGAAAACTCAAGAAAGCGGTGTGGAAGTTTGGAAGAAAGCTCTAAACAATGTGATGCCATCTGTCGAAGTTAAAAGTCGACGCGTAGGTGGAGCAACTTTTCAGGTGCCAATGGAAGTTCGTGCAGATCGTAAAGAATCGCTAGGCATGAAGTGGATGATTAAATATGCTAGACTTCGTCATGAGAAAACGATGAAGGATAAATTAGCTGGTGAAATCGTAGCGGCTTCCAAAGGAGAGGGTGCATCTGTAAAGAAAAAAGATGAAGTACATAGAATGGCGGATGCCAATAAGGCATTCTCACATTTCAAATTCTAATCACTAGTTAAAATGGCTAAGAACGATCTATCGTTATTGAGAAACATTGGTATTATGGCCCACATTGATGCGGGTAAGACTACCACTACTGAGAGAATTTTGTACTACACGGGTATGACTCACAAAATTGGTGAGGTTCATGACGGAGCAGCTACTATGGACTGGATGGAGCAGGAGCAGGAAAGAGGTATTACAATTACCTCCGCTGCAACAACTACATTTTGGAATTATCCAACAGTTCAAGGTGAAGCAATTCCTGAAACAGATTCATATAAAATCAACATAATTGATACTCCAGGTCACGTAGACTTTACAGTTGAGGTTGAACGATCATTAAGAGTATTGGATGGAGCTGTTGCTTTATTCTGTGCTGTTTCTGGTGTAGAACCACAATCTGAAACGGTTTGGAGACAAGCGGATAAATATAAAGTTCCAAGAATCTGTTTTGTTAATAAAATGGATAGAAATGGTGCTAATTTTTTAAAAGCTGTAAACGACATTAAAGTTAAGCTAGGTGCTAATGCGGTTCCCCTTCAATTGCCTATTGGTGCTGAAGATACTTTCAAAGGTGTTGTAGATTTAATTACTGGTGAAGCAATAGTTTGGAACGATGAGGATAAAGGAAAAACTTATAAAGTTATAGACATTCCTGCGGATATGGTTGACGAAGTTAATGAATACCGTGAGAAATTGATAGAAGCAGTTGCTTCTTACGATGAGTCATTAATGGAAAAATATTTCGAAGATCCCGCATCTATAACCAAAGCTGAAATGTATGCTGCTATACGTTCTGCTGTTTTAGATATGTCTATGTCACCAGTAATGTGTGGCTCGGCATTTAAAAACAAAGGGGTTCAAGCAGTATTAGATGCAGTTTGTTCGTTTTTACCATCTCCAAAGGATCACCCTGAGATAGAAGGTATACACCCAGACACGGAAAAACCTTTGATAAGAAGGGCAGAAAATTCTCAACCCTTTTCAGCGTTGGCTTTTAAAATTGCAACCGATCCTTTTGTTGGAAGATTATGTTTCTTTAGAGTTTACTCTGGTAAATTAGATGCAGGAACATATATTTACAACTCTAGAACTGGCAAAAAAGAAAGGATTTCGCGTTTAATGCAAATGCATGCTAACAAGCAAAATCCTATTGATTTTGTAGAAGCTGGTGATATTTGTGCTGGTGTAGGTTTTAAAGACATAAAAACAGGAGATACATTACATGCTGAAGGTCATCCTATAGTATTAGAATCTATGTCTTTTCCAGAGCCCGTTATTGGTTATGCTATTGAGCCTAAAACTCAAGTTGATGCTGATAAACTAGGTATGGCAATTTCTAAATTGGTTGAAGAAGATCCAACTTTAAGAGTTCATACAGACGAAGAAACCGGTCAAACGATTTTAAGAGGTATGGGTGAATTACACTTGGAAATTATTATAGACCGTTTAAAAAGAGAATTTAAAGTTGAAATAAATCAAGGTGCTCCACAAGTAGCTTACAAAGAGTGTTTAACTAAAAAAGTAGAACACAGAGAAGTTTATAAGAAGCAAAGTGGTGGTAAAGGTAAATTTGCTGATATCCTTTTTGAATTAGGTCCTGCGGATCCAGATGAAAACGGAATTGTAAAAGAAGGTTTACAATTTGTGGACGATATTAAAGGTGGTGTTATTCCTAAAGAGTTTATCCCTTCAATACTTAAAGGATTTACTTTAGCAATGAAAAACGGTGTTTTAGCTGGCTACATGATTGATTCAATGAAGGTACGTTTATATCATGGTTCTTTCCATGATGTCGATTCAGACAACTTATCTTTCGAATTAGCAGCTCAAATTGGATTTAAAGAAGCAGCTAAACAAGCTGGAGCAAAAATTCTTGAGCCTATTATGAGTGTAGAAATTGTTACTCCTGAAGAATTCACAGGTTCTGTAACTGGTGATTTAAACAAAAGAAGAGGTATTCTAGAAGGAATGGAGATGAGAATTAATGCTCAAGTAATCAAAGGAAAAGTTCCGTTATCTGAGTTGTTTGGATACGTGACGGATCTTAGAACATTATCTTCTGGAAGAGCGGCAGCTTCTTTAACTTTCTCACATTATGAGCAGGTTCCACAAAACATTGCAGAAAAGGTAATCTCTACAGTAAAGGGAATAAAAGCTTAATATTTAGGTAATATGAATCAGAAAATTAGAATAAAACTTAAATCATACGATCATAATTTAGTAGATAAATCGTGTGAGAAAATAGTGAAGGCTGTTAAATCAACAGGAGCTATTGTTAACGGACCTATTCCTTTACCAACGGAGATAGAAAAATATACTGTATTAAGATCTCCACACGTTAACAAAAAATCTAGAGAGCAATTTCAACTATGTACTTACAAAAGATTAGTTGATATTTACTCTACGAGTACTAAAACTATTGATGCACTTATGAAACTAGAATTACCTAGTGGAGTAGAAGTACAAATAAAATAGAAAATAATTGGCTAAAAAGAACCAATTTTTAAATTGGTTCTTTTTTTGTTAAAAAAAAAGGTCTCAATATTTGAGACTTAGAAAATAATTATTAACTTTGCAAACCATTTTTGGGGCTACCTGCAAAGAATAGATAAAAGATATTAAGATGTCTGGATTAATAGGAAAAAAAATTGGAATGACTAGTGTATATGATGAGGATGGTAAAATCCAATCATGCACTATTTTACAAGTTGGTCCTTGTGCAGTTACTCAAATCAAAACGATTGAGAACGAAGGGTACCAATCAGTTCAATTGGCTTATGGTGATAAAAGTGAGAAGAATGTTTCTAAAGCATTAATTGGTCACTTCAAGAAAGCTAATTCTGGACCCAAAGCAAAAGTAGTAGAGTTCAAAAGTTTTGAAACTATTCCAACACTTGGGACAGTACTAACGGCTACAGATGTATTTGCAGTTGGTGATTTTGTAGATGTAGTTGGTAAAAGCAAGGGTAAAGGTTTTCAAGGTGTTGTAAAGAGATACAACTTCGGTGGTGTAGGTCAAGCAACTCATGGTCAACATAATAGATTAAGAGCGCCAGGATCTATTGGAGCTTGTTCTACTCCTTCACGTGTATTCAAAGGTATGCGTATGGCTGGTAGAATGGGTGGAGATAGAGTAAAGATTCAAAATCTTAAGGTCCTTAGAATTTTACCTGAGCAACATGTAGTGGTAGTTAATGGTTCAATACCAGGCGCTATTAATTCATATATACTTATTGAAAAATAGTCATGGAATTAGCAATCATAGATAAAAAAGGTAAGGCAACTGGAAAAAAAGTTGTTTTCGAACCTGAGGTTTTTGAAATAGAGCCAAACAATCATGCTATTTATTTAGATACAAAATTGTTTTTGGCTAACCAAAGACAAGGTACACACAAGTCTAAAGAAAGAGCAGAAGTTAAAGGATCTACACGTAAAATTAAAAAGCAAAAGGGTACAGGTACAGCTCGTGCTGGTGCAATTACATCACCAGTATTTAGAGGTGGTGGTAGAGTTTTTGGACCTAGACCTAGAAGCTATACTTTTTCTTTGAACAAAAAAGTTAAAGACCTAGCAAATAGATCTGCTTTATCATACAAGCTTCAAAGTAATAGTATCCAAATTCTTTCTTCTTTTGAATTGAATACTCCAAAAACGAAAGATTTTATAGAAACTCTTTCAAACTTAGGTTTATCATCTAGCAAAGTGTTGGTTGTTACTCCAGTAAATGAACCAAATGTATATTTATCAGGCAGAAACCTTAAGAAAGTTCAAGTAATTACTTCATCTGATTTGAATACATATAGTGTTTTAAACGCTGATAAACTTTTGTTTTTAGATGGTGCAATTGAAGTATTAACTGAGAGATTAAAATAATATGAACATTTTAGTTAAACCATTATTGACAGAAAAGGGAGCATCCCTTAACGAGTCAGGTAAGTTTGGGTTTGTTGTAAACAGAAAAGCCAACAAATTTCAAATCAAAAAAGAAATTGAGTCAAGATATGGAGTAGTTGTTGTAAATATCAATACAATGATTGCCCCTGGTAAATCTAAGACAAGATATACAAAAGCTGGAACATTGACAGGTAAGACTTCAGCGTTCAAAAAAGCAATTGTAACATTAAAAGAAGGTGAAGTTATAGATTTCTATAGTACCTTATAATAATATAATTAAACATGGCGATTAGAAAATTAAATCCGTTAACTCCAGGTCAAAGAGGTCGAATAGCACCAGTCTTTGATGATGTGACAACGAATGTGCCAGAGAAATCTTTAGTTACTATTAACAAAAGATCTGGTGGCAGAAACAACGCTGGAAGAATGACTTCACGCTATATTGGTGGCGGTCATAAAAAGAAGCTTAGACTTATTGATTTCAAAAGAGATAAGTTTGGTATTCCAGGTGTTGTTAAAACAATAGAATATGATCCGAATAGATCGGCTCGTATTGCTTTGTTGTTCTATGCAGATGGTGAAAAAAGATATATCATCGCTCCAGATGGTCTGAAAGTAGGACAAAAAGTTCTTTCAGGTACTGGAATCGCTCCAGAGGTTGGGAATACATTGCCGTTGTCTGAAATTCCTTTAGGAACAGTAGTTCATAATGTTGAGTTGCAACCAGGTAAAGGTGGTTCTATGGCTCGTAGTGCTGGTACTTATGTTCAGTTGTTGGCAAGAGAAGGTAGTTTGGCTACTTTAAGATTGCCTTCAGGAGAAATGAGAACTGTTATGGTAAACTGTTTTGCTACAATAGGTTCAGTATCTAACAGTGATCACATGAATGTGACCACAGGTAAGGCTGGTCGTAGCAGATGGTTAGGAGAAAGACCTAGAACTAGAGGTGTAGCCATGAACCCTGTCGATCACCCAATGGGTGGAGGTGAAGGTCGTTCATCAGGTGGTCAGCCTAGATCAAGAAATGGTTTGTATTCTAAAGGTTTAAAGACCCGAAAACCAAAAAAATATTCAGATAAGTTCATCATAGGTAAGGGTAAGAAATAATGGCACGTTCTCTAAAAAAAGGTCCATATATTGATTTTCGTCTTGAGAAGAAAGTCGAGTTAATGAATGAGACATCAAAAAAAGATGTTATAAAGACTTGGTCTAGAAGATCAATGATATCTCCAGATTTTGTTGGTCACACTTTTGCAGTGCATAATGGCAATAAGTTTATTCCCGTATACGTAACTGAAAACCTAGTAGGTCATAAACTTGGGGAATTTGCTCCTACAAGAAATTTTAGAGGTCACGTTAACAAAAAGGATAAAAAGAAATAGTGATGCAAGCTGAAGCAAAATTAAATAATATACCTTCGTCACCACGAAAAATGAGATTACTAGCAGACGTAATTAGGGGTGAAAAAGTCGACAGAGCTTTAAATATTTTGAAGTTTAGTCCAAAACACAGCTCTAAAGAGTTGGAAAAATTAGTCTTATCTGCAATTGCCAATTGGGAAGTTAAAAATCCAGAAGGATCAATAGAAGACTCCAATCTTGTAATTAAAGAGATTGCTGTGAATGGTGGTAGAATGCTGAAAAGACTTCAGACCGCACCACAGGGTAGAGCATATAGAGTTAGAAAAAGATCTAACCATGTAAGTTTAATTGTAGATTCAGCGAATAAATTATAAGGAAATGGGACAAAAAGTTAATCCTATAGGACTTCGTCTTGGATATATCAGAGGATGGGACTCAAATTGGTACGGTGGTAAGAACTTTGCCGACAATTTAGTAGAGGATGAAAAAATAAGAAAATACATTGGGGTTCGTATTCCAAAAGGTGGTATTTCAAAGATAATCATTGAAAGAACACTTAAAAGAATAACAATTACTGTTCATACTGCCAGACCTGGTGTTGTCATTGGTAAAGGTGGTGCAGAGGTTGATAAAATTAAAGAAGAATTGAAGAAAATTACTTCAAAAGAAGTACAAATCAATATTTTTGAAATTAAAAGACCAGAGCTTGATGCTAAGTTAGTTGGAGAATCAGTTGCACAGCAATTGGTTGCAAGAATTTCTTACAGAAGAGCCATGAAGCAAGCAATTGCTTCTGCAATGAGAGTTGGAGCACTTGGAGTTAAGATTAAATTGGGTGGACGTTTAGGGGGCGCTGAAATGGCAAGAACGGATCAGTACAAAGAAGGTCGTATTCCATTACACACATTAAGAGCAGATATTGATTACGCAGTTTCAGAAGCTGCAACAATATATGGTAAAATTGGTATAAAAGTGTGGATTTTCAAGGGTGAAGTTTATGGCAAAAGAGATTTATCTCCTAACATAGGCGCAGCACCAGCAAAAGGAGTAGGGACGGCAAATAATAAGTCTGCTGAATTGCCGAAACGTGAAAATAGAAGAAGAAGAAAATAACCTTGAATAGCAATGTTACAGCCTAAAAGAGTAAAGTTTAGAAAAAAACAGAAGGGTAGAGTTAAAGGAATGGCTCAAAGAGGTCATGAGATTGCGTTTGGTTCATTCGCTATTAAATCTCTTGAACCTGGATGGATAACTTCTAGACAGATTGAAGCTGCACGTATTGCAGTTACAAGAAATATGAAAAGAGAAGGTCAAGTTTGGATTAGAATTTTTCCAGACAAACCGGTGACTAAGAAACCTGCTGAGGTTCGTATGGGTAAAGGTAAAGGTGCTCCGGAATATTGGGTAGCGTGTGTAAAACCTGGAACTATTCTTTTCGAATCAGGTGGTGTTAATTTGGAAGTTGCTCAAGAGTCATTAAGACTTGCTTCACAAAAACTTCCAGTAAGAACTAAATTTGTAATTCGTAAAGATTATCAAGAATAATTATGAAAAATTCTGAGATAAAAGCACTTTCTGTAGAGACATTGAATAAAGCTATTGCAGAAGAGAAAAACGGTTTATTTAATATGAAATTCGCTCATGCAATTTCACCATTAGAAAATCCGTCACAGTTAAAGCAAAAAAGAAGATTAATTGCTAAATTGCAGACTGAGCTTACCGCAAAGATTAAAGGCTAAGACAATGGAAAGAAATCTAAGAAAAGAAAAAGTCGGTCGAGTAGTGAGCGATAAGATGGAAAAAACCATCACTGTATTGGTAGGTCAACGTGTAAAACATCCAGTTTACGGAAAGTTTGTGCAAAAATCTAAGAAATTTGCCGCTCATGACGAAAACAATGATTGTGGAATCGGAGATACCGTTAAGATAGTTGAAACAAGACCTCTTAGCAAGAATAAGAGATGGAGGTTGGTAGAAATAATAGAGAAAGCTAAGTAATCATGATACAACAAGAAAGTAGATTGACTGTAGCGGATAATAGTGGTGCAAAAGAAGTTTTGTGTATCCGTGTTTTAGGTGGTACTGGTAAGCGTTATGCTTCAATCGGAGATAAGATTGTTGTAGCGGTGAAATCAGCTACTCCATCTGGAAACGTAAAGAAAGGTTCTGTAGCAAAAGCTGTTGTAGTTCGTACAAAAAAAGAGATTAGAAGAAAAGACGGTTCTTACATCCGTTTTTCTGACAATGCTGCTGTTTTGTTGAACAATCAAAACGAACCAAGAGGTACTCGTATCTTTGGTCCAGTAGGTAGAGAATTAAGAGAGAAACAATTTATGAAAATTGTTTCTTTGGCACCAGAAGTTTTATAATCGAACAGAAATGGTTAAGCTTAAGATAAAAAAAGGCGATAAAGTTAAAGTTATTGCTGGTAATGAAAAAGGTAAAGAGGGTCAAATTGTTAACGTACTAGTTGCGGAACAAAGAGTTGTTGTAGAAGGATTAAATGTTCGTAAAAAACATAAAAAGCCTTCAGCATCCAATCCTCAAGGTGGCATAGAAGAGTTTTCTGCACCTATGCACATAAGCAATGTTCAATTGATTGACCCTAAAAGCGGAAAAGCAACTAAAGTTGCTCGAACTGTAGGGAAAAATGGAAAACTTCAACGTGTGGCAAAGGTTACAGGTGAAGTTATTAAATAATATTTGATGTATACAGCAAGGTTAAGAACCAAATATCGTGAGGAAGTAGTGGGAGTTTTGAGAGCAAGATTCAATTACAAATCGGTAATGCAAGTACCTTCGATTGAAAAAATTGTAATCAATCAAGGTTTAGGTAAAGCAGTTTCAGATAAAAAGATAGTTGATGTTGGTGTCGATGAATTAACATTGATAGCTGGACAAAAAGCTGTGCCAACATTGTCTAAAAAGTCTGTTTCTAACTTTAAGTTAAGAGAAGACATGCCTATTGGTGTACGTGTCACTCTCCGTGGAGATAGGATGTATGAATTTTTAGATCGTTTAATTACTGTATCATTACCTCGTGTACGTGATTTTAGAGGTATTAATGACAAAGGGTTTGACGGTAGAGGTAATTATACTCTTGGGGTTAAAGAACAGATTATTTTCCCTGAGATTAGCTTAGAAAAAGTTAAGAATATTACAGGAATGAACATTACTATTGTTACTACAGCTACTTCTGATGAAGAAGGTTTTGAATTGCTGAAAGCATTTGGTATGCCTTTCGCTTCGATTAAAAAATAATATTATGGCAAAAGAGTCAGTAAAAGCAAGAGAAAGAAAAAGAGAGCGTACCGTTGTTAAGTTTGCAGCGAAAAGAAAAGCTTTAAAAGAGGCTGGTGATTACGCAGGACTTGACAAGTTACCTAAAAACGCATCTCCTGTGAGATTGCATAATAGATGTAAACTTACCGGTCGTCCAAAAGGGTATATGAGAAAATTCGGTATCTCAAGAGTAACCTTTAGAGAGATGGCAAGTATGGGTAAAATACCTGGTGTCACAAAATCTAGTTGGTAATATTTGATATTTAAAATAATATTCGTATATTTGCACCCCCTTAATAGGGGGCTTTTATATGATTAAAGATAAAGATTATGTTCAGTGATCCAATAGCAGATTATCTAACGCGTTTGAGAAACGCAATAATTGCAAACCATAGAATTGTAGAAGTACCTGCTTCAAACATCAAAAAAGAAATGACAAAAGTTCTTTTTGAGAAAGGGTATATACAAAATTATAAGTTTGATGAAGAAGGGCCTCAAGGTACAATTAAGATTGCGCTTAAGTATAATCCTTTAACTAAGAAAAATGCAATTACAAAATTAGAAAGAATTTCTAAACCAGGTTTACGTAAGTATTCATCGAAAGAAAATCTTCCTAGAGTTTTAAATGGTTTGGGAATCAGTATTTTGTCTACTTCAAAAGGAGTAATTACAGAGAAAGAAGCCAAAAACCTAAATATTGGCGGAGAAGTACTTTGCTACATTTATTAATTATAATAAGAAAAGATGTCTAGAATTGGTAAAAAACCTATTTCATTACCTGATAGCGTTTCTTTTGAGATATCAAAAGATGGCGAAGTTAAGGTGAAAGGACCTAAAGGTGAATTGAAATGTAAAGTAGATACAGATTTTACATTTAAGTTAGAAGACGGTACTCTAGAGGTTACTAGACCTACTGAGCAGAAGCGTCACAAAGCATTGCATGGCTTATATAGATCTTTGGTCAACAACATGATCGAAGGAGTTAATGTGGGTTATAAAATTAACCTAGAGTTAGTAGGTGTTGGTTTTAAAGCTGTTGCAAACAATAACATTTTAGAGTTAAGTTTAGGGTATTCACATAATATATTTTTTCAGTTACCTAATGAGGTTCTTGGAAATGCTATCATGGAAAAAGGTAAAAATCCTATAGTTACTTTAGAATCTATCGACAAGCAATTAATAGGTCATATAGCTGCTAAGCTAAGATCATTAAGAAAAGTTGAACCATACAAAGGTAAAGGTGTTCGTTTTGTTGGTGAGCAAGTAAGAAGAAAAGCTGGTAAAACTGCTTCTAAATAGATTTTAATATGTCGACTAAGAAAGAATTACGTAGAAATAGAATTAAATTAGGTATCAGACATAAGATATCTGGTACAACTGGTAAACCAAGATTAGCAGTTTTTAGAAGCAACAATCAAATATATGCTCAAATCATTGATGATGTTACTGGTGTTACTTTAGCATCCGCATCATCTTTGAAGTTACCTGCTAAGTCTGGTGTTGAGCAAGCTAAGGAAGTTGGTGAAATAATTGCTAAACAAGCCATAAGCAAGGGTCTTGCAATAGTTAAATTTGATAGAAGTGGTTACTTGTATCATGGAAGAGTTAAGGCTTTAGCTGAAGCAGCTAGAGAGGGAGGATTAAAATTCTAGTCTGATGAGTGAAGCTAATGTAAAAAGATTAAAAGCAAGCGAAATTGAATTAACTGAAAAAGTTGTTGCAATTAATCGTGTAGCTAAAGTAGTAAAAGGTGGACGTAGATTCAGTTTTTCTGCTGTTGTAGTAGTAGGTAATGGTGATGGAGTAGTAGGTTACGGCTTAGGTAAAGCTAATGAGGTTGTTGATGCTATTACTAAAGGTGTTGATGACGCTAAAAAGAATTTAATAAAAGTACCAGTTTTAAAAGGTACATTACCTCATTCTACTTTAGGCAAATACAGTGGTGGTTTTGTTTTGTTGAAACCAGCATCGCCAGGTACTGGTGTTATAGCAGGTGGTGCAATGCGTGCAGTTTTAGATAGTGCAGGTGTAAAAGACGTTTTGGCTAAATCAAAAGGATCTTCTAATCCTCATAATGTTGTAAAAGCTACATTTGATGCTTTACTTCAAATGAGAGATCCAATTACAATTGCTCAGCAAAGAGGTATTACTTTAGATAAAGTGTTTAACGGTTAGAATTATGGCTAAAATTAAGTTAACTCAAGTAAGAAGCGTTATCAAAAGACCAGAAGATCAAAAAAGAACGATTGTTGCGTTAGGTCTTGGACGTATAAATAGATCTGTTGAAGTTGAAGCAACTCCCCAGATTCTTGGAATGGTAAGAAAAGTAGGTCATTTATTACATGTAAGCGAATTATAATCATGAATTTAAGTTCATTAAAACCAGCTAAAGGCTCCGTTAAAAGCACTAAGCGTATTGCTAGAGGTGAAGGTTCAGGAAGCGGTGGAACAGCATCTCGTGGTCACAAAGGTGCTCAGTCGAGATCTGGATATAGTAAAAAAATTGGTTTTGAAGGTGGCCAAATGCCACTTCAAAGACGTGTTCCTAAGTTCGGATTTAAAAATCCAAACAGAGTTGAGTATAAAGTTATAAATTTGGATTCACTTCAAAATTTAGCTCTAAATACACCTGTTATTGATTTAGATTCACTTAACCAAAACGGTCTTATTGGATCCTCTGATTTAGTAAAAATTTTAGGTAGAGGTGAATTGACTGCGAAAATTAAAATAAGTGCACACAAATTTTCTATTTCTGCTATTGCAGCTATTGAAAAAGCGGGTGGTGAAGCAATAGTTTTATAATCTTTCATACATGAAATTTATTCAAACCCTTAAAGACATTTTTTCAATTGAAGAATTAAGAACAAGAATCCTAAATACTTTAGGATTCTTGTTGATATTTAGATTAGGTTCTTATATATTAATTCCTGGTATTAATTTTGAAAATCTTCAGGCTAATGAAATTAATACAGATGGTTTAGAAGGTTTGTTTAATAACTTCCTTGGTGTAGCTTTCTCTGGAAAATCTATATTTGCTTTAGGTATTATGCCCTATATTTCTGCATCTATTGTAGTCCAGTTGATGGGGGTAGCTGTTCCATATTTTCAAAAACTCCAAAAAGATGGAGAATCTGGAAGGAACAAAATGAACCAGATTACACGTTTTCTAACAATTGCAATTTGTCTTGTTCAAGCAATCGGTTATAATTCAGCCACAATTGCCAACGAATCTCAGTTAATAATACCAGGTATTTCTAGTTTCACTTTCCAGCTTTATGCAACAATTATTCTTGTTTCGGGTACAATGTTTTGTGTTTGGTTAGGAGAGAAAATTACCGAAAAAGGTATTGGTAATGGTGTTTCTCTTCTAATTATGGTTGGTATCGTTTCACGCTTTGTTCCTTCTATTTACAATGAGATTACGCTTCAATTTAAAGAGGTTAATTTAGTTTTACTACTTATTGAGTTTATTGTTTGGATAGGAATAATTATGGCTATTATTATGCTTGTTCAAGCTGTTAGGCAAATACCTTTGAGTTACGCTAAACAAATGATAAGTAATAAAGTCTATGATGGACAGAGAAGCTATTTGCCCTTAAAGGTGAATGCAGCTGGAGTTATGCCCATCATTTTTGCTCAAGCTTTGATGTTTTTACCAGGGTTTGCTTTTTCATCTATAGATTCAAAAAATCCAGCATTAGTTTTCTTAAAAAATGCATACAGTGATTCAACAAGTTGGACCTATACAATAACTATTGCTATTTTGATTTTAGTATTTACATTCTTTTATACAGCAATAACTATACATCCTACACAAATATCTGAAGATTTAAGAAGAAATGGAGGGTTTATACCTGGAATAAAACCAGGACAGCCTACAGCTGATTATATAGATGATATTCTTTCAAAAATTACTTTACCTGGCGCTTTAGCTATTGCTGCGGTTGCTATATTACCATCCTTAGCTAGAATGGCTAATGTTAAACCAGATTTCGCTGAATTCTTTGGTGGAACTAGTTTGCTGATATTGGTTGGGGTAGTTTTAGATACTATTCAACAAGTAGATAGTTATCTAATTATGAAAAAGTATGATGGTCTAATGAAGAGTGGACGTGTAAAAGGCAGAGCTCAGAATTTAGAACTTGCATAATAATGGTTTATTATAAAACCGATGAAGAAATTGAACTGATTAAACTCAGTGGTGATTTGCTGGGAAGAGCCCATGCAGAAGTTGCAAAGTTAGTTTTTCCTGGGGTTACTACTATTGAATTAGATAAGATTGCAGAGGAGTTTATTAGAGATAATGGTGGCATCCCTTCCTTTAAAGGGTATAACGGATTTCCTGGAACTCTTTGTGTTTCACCTAATGATCAAGTAGTTCATGGAATGCCAAATAATATTGTTTTAGTTGAAGGTGATATCTTATCTGTAGACTGTGGTGTTTATTTAAATGGGTTTCATAGTGATTCTGCATACACTTATGAAATTGGGCATGTTACTAATGAAATTAAAGATCTTTTAAAATCCACAAAAGAGTCATTATACAAAGGAATTGAACAAGCAATAGTTGGAAGAAGAATAGGTGATTTAAGTGAAGCAATTCAAAATCATGTTGAATCTAAAAATTATTCAGTAGTTAGAGAGCTTGTTGGTCATGGTATTGGTAAGAGTTTGCATGAAAAACCTGAGGTTCCTAATTATGGTAAAAGAGGTAGAGGACCATTGTTAAGAGAAGGTATAGTTATTGCTATTGAGCCAATGATTAATCTTGGAAAAAAGACAATTATACAAGAAAAAGATGGTTGGACAATACGTACAGCTGATGGAAAACCTTCTGCACATTTTGAGCATACAGTGGCTATCCGTAAAGGAGAAGCCCAAATATTAACAACTTTCAAATACATAGAAGAAGTAATTTATGGCTAAACAAGCCTCAATAGAACAAGATGCAACAATAACAGAAGCATTATCAAATGCAATGTTTAGAGCTCAATTAGAAAACGGACATGAGGTTATCGCTCATATTTCTGGAAAAATGAGAATGCATTATATTAAAATATTGCCAGGTGATAAGGTTAAGATAGAGATGTCTCCTTATGACTTGTCTAAAGCTAGAATAGTTTACCGATACAAATAATAGAAAAGATGAAAATTAGATCGTCTGTAAAAAAGAGAAGTGCTGATTGTAAGATAATCAAGAGACACGGTAAGGTTTATGTGATAAACAAGAAAAACCCTAAGTTTAAACAAAGACAAGGATAATTATGGCGAGGATTGCTGGTGTAGATGTTCCTAAGAACAAAAGAGGAGAGATTGCGCTTACTTATATTTTTGGTATAGGTAGAAGTACATCTCAAGTGATTTTGAAGAAAGCGGGATTGGATGTTAACAAAAAGGTTGTTGAATGGTCAGATGACGAATTGAATGCAGTTCGTAACATTATCGTTGAAGAATTTAAAGTAGAAGGCGTTCTAAAATCGCAAATTCAAATGAGCATCAAGCGTTTGCTTGATATCGGCTGTTACCGTGGATTGAGACACAGAAAAGGTCTTCCAGTGAGAGGACAAAGAACCAAAAACAACTGTCGTACCCGAAAAGGTAAACGTAAAACAGTTGCTGGTAAAAAACAAGTAGGTAAATAATTAATTATTAAGTAATGGCTAAAGCAAGAGCAGAAAAGGTAAAAAAGAGAGTCGTTGTGGTAGAGGCGTTAGGCCAAGTTCACATCAAGGCATCTTTTAATAATCTTATTGTTTCTGTAACTAATTCTACTGGTCAAGTGATCTCATGGTCATCTTCAGGTAAAATGGGTTTTAGAGGCTCTAAGAAAAACACACCGTATGCAGGACAAACTTCTGCAACTGATTGTGCGCAGAAAGCGTACGATTTAGGTATGAGAAAAGCGGATGTTTTTATCAAAGGTCCTGGTGCTGGAAGAGATTCAGCAGTAAGAGCAATCCAAAATGTAGGTATTCAAGTAATTTCTATAAAAGATGTTACTCCATTACCACACAATGGTTGTAGACCAGCAAAAAGAAGAAGAGTTTAGGTATTTAATTAGAATCTTAATAGGTATTAAGAGATGGCAAGATATAATGGCCCTAAGGCTAAAATAGCAAGAAGATTCGGTGAGGCAATTTTTGGACCAAGTAAAGCGGTTACCAAGAAAAATTACCCTCCCGGTATGCACGGAAGAGGCAGAAGAAAAAAGCAGTCAGAATATGCCATTCAGTTGATGGAGAAGCAAAAAGCTAAATACACTTACGGTGTTTTAGAAAAGCAATTCCACAATCTGTTCGACGAGGCTGCACGTAGAGATGGAAGAACTGGTGAAAACTTGTTGAAATTGTTAGAATCTAGATTAGACAATACTGTTTACCGTTTAGGAATTGGTAGAACAAGAAGACAAGCCAGACAATTAGTTTCTCACAGACACATTTTGGTTAATGGCGAGTTATTAAACATACCTAGTTACGAATTAAAACCAGGTGATATAGTTTCTGTAAGAAGCTTAAGTCAGGGTGTTCCTTTCCTTAGCGAAAACGTAAGTGTAAATAAGGCTTCTCAATTTAGTTGGTTAGAGTGGAATGCTTCAGAATTGACTGGTAAGTTCCTTAATGCTCCAGATCGTTCTGAGATTCCAGAAACTATTAACGAGCAGTTAATAGTTGAATTGTACTCTAAATAAACATTTAAATAATTTTAATATGTCGATCTTAGCATTTCAAATGCCCGATAAGGTTACAATGGATAAAGCCGATGATTTTCAGGGCTTTTTCGAATTCAAACCTCTTGAAAAAGGCTACGGTATTACAATAGGAAACGCTCTTAGAAGAATTTTACTTTCTTCTTTGGAGGGATATGCAATTTCTGGAATAAAAATACCTGGTGTATTGCATGAATATTCAGCTATAGACGGTGTCGTACAAGATGTTTCTGAAATTATTTTAAATCTTAAACAAGTAAGGTTTAAAAAAATTACTGAATCTGTTGATAACAAAAGCAAAGTTTCCGTTTCTTTAGCAGGTAAAACACAGTTTAAAGCAGGTGACATTACTTTGTTTTCAGATTCTTTCGAGGTTTTAAATCCCGATTTGATAATTTGTGATATTGATAGTTCAAAAGATTTTGAAATAGAACTTACGATTGAAAAAGGTAGAGGATATCTTCCATCTGAAGATAACCAACCTATTGAACAAATATTTGGATATATTCCAATAGATGCAATCTTTACTCCAATCAAAAATGTAAAGTATTCTGTAGAAAACACTCGTGTAGAACAGAAAACAGATTACGAAAAATTGATTCTTGAAATATCTACTGATGGAAGTATTCATCCAGAAGATGCTTTAAAAGGTGCAGCTAATATTTTGATACAACATTTTATGTTGTTCTCTGATCAGACAATGTCTTTTGAAACTGCTAAGGCAGAAGAGGAAGATGCAGTTGACGAAGAGGTATTGCATATGCGTAAGTTGTTGAAAACTCCAATTGCTGAATTGGATCTTTCTGTAAGAGCTTACAATTGTCTGAAAGCAGCTAATATTCGTGTATTGGGTGATTTATCATCACTTGAAGTTTCGGATATGATGAAATTCAGAAATTTCGGTAAAAAATCATTAGCTGAATTAGAGCAATTGGTTGCCGAGAAGGGTCTTACTTTTGGTATGGACTTAGGACGTTATAAATTGGATGAAGAGTAAGAAATGAGACACGGTAAGAAAGTAAATCATTTAGGTAGAACAACATCACACAGAAATGCAATGTTGTCTAATATGGCTAATTCTTTGATTGAAAATAAAAGAATTACAACTACAGTAGCAAAAGCAAAAGCACTTAAGAAGTTTGTTGAGCCTTTGGTAACAAAAGCAAAAACAGACTCCACTCACTCAAGAAGAGTTGTTTTCTCATACTTACAAAGCAAAGAGTCAGTTACGGCCTTGTTTGGTGAAGTAGCTGAGAAAATAGGTACTAGACCAGGTGGCTACACTAGAATTATCAAAACAGGTGCTCGTCTTGGTGATGCTGCAGAAACTTGTATGATTGAACTAGTTGACTTTAACGAAATTTATGTTAAAGAAGCAAAAGCTGGTGCTAAGAAAACTCGTAGAAGAGGGGCTGGAACAAGTGTTACAAAAGCATCAGAATCAACTGAAGCTTCTACTAACGTTGACACCAACTCAGATGCAGACGATTTAAAAATTGTTGAAGGGATAGGTCCTAAGATTGCTGAATTATTGATAGCAAAAGGTATTATTACTTTTGTTCAATTGGGTGCAACTTCTCAAGAAACTTTAAGCGAAATTTTGACTGAAGCAGGCGGAATATATGCATCTAAAGATTCTTCTACTTGGGCCAAGCAAGCACAATTGGCTGCTGAAGGAAAGTTTGACGAACTCAAAGTATGGCAAGATGAACTTAATGGTGGTAAAGAACAATAGAAACTTTCATTCTATTTGTTTTTTATATTTAACTTAATTTTTAATCCCTTTCATTTTATGAAAGGGATTTTTGTTTACTCTCCTTTAAGATTTTAGAACTTTAAAACCTCACTACTCGTCTATTTTTTATATCATCTGGCAGATTTATTTTTTATATAGAAATGAAACATTTATATTCAGTATAATTATTTACATATTATGGATTTTGATAATTTGAATAGGGTCTGTTGGAAAAACCATAGTGGTGAAGTTTACTTATCTATAGATTTTTCATTTGTAGATGATTATGTCGTTTTTCACTTAATAGTAAGGATTCATGAGATATTGCAAAGTTGTGCACTCTCTTCGGTAAAAGTATTAATCAATTTAGAAAACTCTGACTTGAGTTTTAACACTCATGCACTTATTAGGAAGTACTCTAAAGAAAATCAAAAAGTAATTTTCAAAGCTGCTATTTTTGGTATGAACCCTACAACAACTTTGTTCTTCAAAATTTATAAGAAAGTTACCCTTTCAAAATCAGTTCCTTTTATTACTGAGCAAGAAGCTATAAATTATTTGTTTTCTATAAGCAATCTCTAAAATTCATTGCATTACAGTCTAAGTTTATTATTAAATTCTTTACATTTAATTTACATTATTTGCTATGCCTAATCTTTTAGGCATTTTCTTTTCAAAGAAGGTGCTCGTGTGTTGGATTTGATTTTAGGTGACTTGGAGGTTTATAAGTTGGTGAATATTTACAATTCTATTTTATGCCTTTGGATGTAAGATATTTCTTTACATAATTACCCAAATGGGCAATCCTGTATGATATTTATTTAAGTGTTTCTATGTTTATATAGTATTTAAGAATTCCCCTTTATTAAAAGTTTAGTTTGTAAGTCACATTGGTCTTACACGCTGTTTCTTGGCTTATATCAATAGGGATTCCTATTCCCTTAGTACATGTTTGTAGGTTTTTTTAACTTCGAATAATTTCTTAAAATTAGATTAGATCAAAATAAAGGGTTATATTCTCTAGTTGAATTGAAATAATATGCTTTTATCTTGCTTTATATTTAAGAATAAAGAGTTCATAATATTTATAGGAGCTAGCGTGGTTAATCGAAATTTACTTCCACCTATATTTACTTAGGGTCTACTGAAAAAGTAAACCCTGATTATTTTTATACTTCAAAATAAAGTAAAACCATAGGAGTACCCTCCTTGACAAATTAGCCAAGTTGA
>JAYVIQ010000042.1:0-12245 GCA_043770215.1 Cytophagales bacterium
GGATCGAAGCGGAGCTCTTTGTTGCTTTTTCAGCAACAAAAGCGAGAGCGTAGAGCCTGACCCGATAGGGTTTCGCCCAAAATCACTAATCAATTCCAATACCGGTACAATTACGGATATTCACATAACTTTTTAATTCTTTTGATATTTTCTGCAAAAATATTTTCCACATCCTCTTTTAAATTATAAAACCTCATTTACCTATCCTAAATTATTCAGTTTCATGGTTTTTAAAAGGTATTAACAAACTCAATAACTGATTATTTTTTTTGCAATTCATTTAAGTAAAGATTAAGATACACTACTCATTTGGCTTGATGGAAAGGCATAAATATTGAAGCATTTGTAATAGATACAGTAACTATTGAGCCCTTCTTGACCAATCCGTACATTTAAAGCTACGGTGTAAAATGACAATAGCTAATTTATTTATCTTTATGTGTAACTAGAAGGGATTTATCTTATGCATTTAAATAATAAAATGGATCTAAACCCAATAGAATAACTCTAAAAAACATACCCCATAAAAATATTAAATAATTAGCAATTAAGAACTTAAAAAAACATTTATATAAAAATAATTCCACTTTTTAGTTAGGTAAAATAAAACAAATGATTTTGGGAAATTAACGTACATATACCACAAGAGAATATGTTGTCTTTAAGTCTAGACTTTTAGTAAACACTTTCATTTTTTGTTCTGTAAATTGTAATAAAGAATAAGAATCACTACTTTTACAGGAGCAAAAAAATCATAAAATCAGATATCCAATGACAACTTTATTATCAGACAGAGTAATAAATATGGCAGAGTCAGCAACGCTAGCCATGGCGCAAGCTGCAAGAGATTTAGCTTCTAAAGGAGTTAAAGTTATAAACTTAAGTGTGGGAGAACCAGATTTTAAGACACCAACGTATATTTGTGAATCAGCAAAAAAAGCAATAGATGCCGGGCATCACCAATACACTCCAGTACCAGGCATTCCAGAACTAAGAAAAGCTATTGCAGAAAAACTTATCAAAGAAAATGGTATAGATGCAAATCCAGCCAACATTGTAGTTTCTACTGGAGCAAAACAATCTATTGCCAATGTAATTATGGCTATGATAAACCCAGGTGACGAGGTTGTGATTTTAGCCCCTTATTGGGTAAGTTATTCTGACATTGTAGAGTTTTGTGGTGGAATACCAGTTATTGTAGGCTCTACTCTAGAAAATAACTTTAAATCTACTGCTGAAGATATTAAGAAAGCAATTACGCCTAAAACAAAATGCGTTATGTTTTCATCACCATCTAACCCAGCAGGATCTTTATTTACAAAAGAAGAACTAGAAGAAATTGTTTCAGTAGTACCTGCACCAATTGTATTTTTGGCAGATGAAATTTATGAAACTATAAACTACACTGGTTCCTATACAAGCATAGGTGCGTTAGAAGGAGCAAAAGACAGAACAGTAACTATAAACGGATTTTCTAAAGGTTTTGCCATGACAGGTTGGAGAGTTGGGTACATTCATGCACCAGCTCAAATAGCAAAAGCTGCGGATAAAATCCAAGGTCAGACCACTTCTGGCACAAGCTCTGTAACACAACACGCCTGTGTTACAGCGCTTACAGATACAGAAAGCATGATAGCATCTCATAAAGAAATGAAAGCAGCTTTTTTAAGAAGAAGGGATCTTACATTGTCTTTAATGAACCAAATACCAGGATTTAAAACAAATGTGCCAGACGGCGCTTTTTATGTTTTTCCAGATGTAAGTGCACATTTTGGCAAAAAAACTCCAGACGGAACTGTAATTACTAATGCTATGGACATGAGTTTGTATTTCTTAAACTTTGCCAATGTAAGCTGTGTAACTGGCGAAGCTTTTGGAGCTCCAAACAACCTTCGTTTTTCTTATGCTACATCAGATGAAAACATTGTTTTGGCAATGGCTAAAGTAAAAGAGTGGGTAGAAAAACTAGCTTAAATTGTTTAAAAATTGATGTTAGTAACAAACCATTGCTTTTTGTCTTTATGCAATGTATATAAAAAGCTTTTTCTAGTTTTTACCTCTGTAAGAAGTTGTTTCAAACTCTAAGACAAAGCCTAAAAAAATAAAATGAACAATATAGAAACAATACATTCAGAATTCGAAGCCTTGATAGGGCTTCGAATTCTTGTTTTAGGAGATGTAATGATAGACAGTTATTTATGGGGTACAGTAGACAGAATGTCACCTGAGGCACCGGTACCTGTAGTTTCTGTAAAAAATAGGGAGAAAAGATTGGGCGGCGCTGCAAATGTAGCCCTAAATCTTAAAGCCTTGGGTTGTCATCCAATTGTGGTTTCAGTTATTGGCAATGATGCAGACGGACAAGAAATGCTTCAATTGTTTGAGCAAAACAACTTATCTACTGAAGGTTTGATTTTGTCTGAGGATAGAATCACAACTATAAAACACAGAATCATAAGCGATAAACATTTGCTGAGAGTAGATAGTGAACAAACAGATTATTTAAGTTCTGAATTAGAAAAAAACCTATTTGCAAAAACTCAAATATTGGCAAAAGAAGCAAAATGTTTTATTTTTCAGGATTATGACAAAGGGGTTCTTAGCCCAAACTACATAAAGCAATGTATAACACTGGCTAAAGAAAAGGACATTGTTACAACGGTAGATCCAAAAAAAAGAAATTTTTTTAGCTATAATGGCGTTACATTGTTTAAACCAAACCTTAAAGAAATAAACGAAGCCATTGGCTCTTCTATAAAAGGTACAGATATAGATGGTTTATTTGCAACAGCTAAAAAATTTGGATTAGAATGTAACATTCAATCCTTACTTATTACACTTTCAGAAAACGGAGCAATGCTTGTTTCAAACAAATCCTATGAGTATGTTCAAGCTCATAAAAGAACTATTGTAGATGTAAGTGGTGCAGGAGATACTGTTATTTCTGTTGCAAGTGCCTTTTTAGCTATAGGATTATCTATGGAAAAAGTGCTAAGCTATTCTAACCTTAGTGGCGGTTTAGTCTGCGAAAGTATAGGTGTAGTACCCATAGAAAAAAACAGCTTTTTAGAAGCCTGCTTGCAATTATAAACTATTCAATCACTGAAGATTTACCATTTACAATCATTTATCTGATACTTTATTTATAGATACAGAATTTGAAATTATATGTGGTTACGAAACTGGTTTTAAAACTCTATTTTCTGCTTTAAATTTCTGTTTCAATAAGTTTTTACTTTGTGGTTTATGCATTTAATTTTATGTAATTGCCTGTAATTGTACTAGTAGTAGAATTGGTTAGCGATTTTGGGCGAAACCCCCTATCTAGTCAGGCTCTATGTCTCTGTTTCTTATTGAAAAAGCAAAAAAGAGCTCTGTCTAAACACTTTTCGCAAAAAAAATAATAGTTACCGGTATCATTGCGGATATTCACAAAATTTTATACCTCAGAAATCAATTTTAGAAAACAGCTTAGTAAAATTAAAACATTACTTTAGCAAAAAAACAGCTGTACATGGAAAATGCTATTTGTTACCTTTCAAAAAATAATTACCCCTTAGATCAGTTAATAGCTTATGACGCTATAAAATATCAACTCATAAAATTTATTCAAGATGAATTCCCAGGATTCTCTAAAGGAGATTATATTTTAAATGATTCACTAAAAATAATTAGAAAAAAATACCTCGAAAAACTTTTGAAATTAGAGAATCAAGAGTTAAATGATATTGATAATCAAGTAATAAGCGCCATTGAAAACAACTCTTTAATTTCAAACAATTTAGAACCTGCGCTAGAAGCCAAGCAAACTTTTGGACAAAAAACAGCTGATAAAATAGCTTCTTTTGGTGGTAGCTGGAAATTTATCCTTATTTTTTTTACATTTCTTTTTGGATGGATTGCTTTAAATGCCATCATCTTGAATCTTAAAGCATTTGACCCTTATCCTTTTATTCTCATGAATCTAATCCTTTCTTGTTTAGCTGCCATTCAAGCTCCTATAATTATGATGAGTCAAAATAGAAGAGAAGAAAAAGATAGATTGAGAAGCGAAAACGATTATAGAGTGAATCTTAAAGCCGAATTAGAAATAAGGCTCCTTAATGAAAAAGTAGATCACATATTAATTCATCAAAACAAACGATTGCTTGATATTCAAGAAATACAATTAGAGTATTTGGAAGAACTGAGTAAAAAAATTTCCTGAAAACTCATCACTATCCTATTTTGCCCTAAGTAAGTCCTACTTTATGTTTTTATCAAAGTTGGCGGAATTTCAAACACCAAAAAATTCCAGCTAAATCAAAAAAAGTACCCATAATGACTTATACCCAAATCAGAGGATGGTTCAAAATTGAATGGTTGGTTTTACCAAAAAGAAAAGTCCGGAATTAGCATTGCGATCAATATTTTTCATATTTCGCACAGTTGCGTGGAACTTCTATATAAAACCTTATTTTTTCATACAGGTGCTGCAAATATTTTTTTAGCACTTTATTTAAAAAAAAATTTATGTAAATGATAACAGATTCAAATACAATATTTTAGGAGTAGACATGTTTTTAAGGCGAGTCTAACTTTAATATATTAATTATTAAAAAAAATATTAAGTGAGTCTAATTTTTATATATTTAATAAAATATTTATTTTTTAGTCAAGCCTAAATTAATATATTTGCTCATTAAACTTTAAAATTTAGTTTTATAATGATTAGAAAGTTCCTACTTTTTCTATGTATCCTGTTCGTTAATTTAATCTCACAAGCTCAAACAACTGTAGTTATTGGTAAAATATTTAACCTAAACTATCCTTTAGAAAACGCAAATGTTTATTTAGATGGTAGCACCAAAACTAGTTTAAGTGATAGTTTAGGGAGGTTTAGCATTTCAGAAACAAATAAAGGGTTACATAAACTAACTGTAAAATCTATAGGCTACATATCTTTAGACACTACTTTTACCACTACAAGTACAGATGACACCCTAATTTTATATCTTGAACTAAAAGAAAAAATAATACTTTTAGATGAAGTTGTAATCTCTGGCACTATGAAAGAGGTTTCTAAATCAGAAAGCCCAGTACCCGTAGAAGTATATAATGCAGCATTTTTTAAAGCAAACCCTACACCTTCTATTTTTGAATCATTGCAAAATGTTAATGGGGTTCGTCCACAACTAAATTGCAATGTATGTAATACTGGCGATATTCATATAAATGGCTTAGAAGGTCCTTACACTATGATTTTAATAGACGGAATGCCCATAGTGAGTGGATTATCTACTGTGTATGGCTTAACAGGCATCCCACAATCTTTAATAGAAAGAGTAGAAATTGTAAAGGGACCCGCATCTACTTTATATGGTTCTGAAGCAGTGGGAGGTCTAGTAAACATAATTACAAAAAACCCAATAAATGCACCTGTTTTTTCTGCAGATGTCTTTAGCTCTAACTGGAGAGACATAAATACAGATATTGGAATAAAGTTTAATACAGCCAAAAAACTTCATTCTTTGCTTGGTTTAAATTACTTCAATTATCAAAACCCTATAGACAACAACAAAGATGGTTTTACAGACATAACCTTACAAAACAGACTTTCTGTGTTTAATAAATGGACAATAGATAGAAAAGAAAGCCGTGTTTTTTCCATTGCTGGTAGAGTAGTTTTAGAGGACCGTTGGGGTGGTGAAATGAACTGGAGGCAAAATTTTAGAGGTGGAGATAGCATTTATGCAGAAAGTATTTACACAAATCGCTGGGAAACATTTGGTATATACCAGCTACCTGTAAAAGAAAAAATTATGTTCCAGTTTAGTGCAAACGGACACAGTCAAAACAGTGTTTACGGAACTACAGCATACATTGCAGATCAAAAAATTGCTTTTGGTCAACTTACTTGGAACAAAACCCTATCCGAAAATCATGACATATTATTGGGTACTTCCTTTAGATATACTCAATATGATGATAACACTCCCGCTACAGAAAGTGTAGATAAAAACAATATAAAAGCCACAAAAGCCTCGAAAATTATGCTGCCAGGAGTATTTGTGCAAGACGAAATAGCTCTAAATAAGTTAAACAAAGTACTTTTAGGCATTAGATATGATTACAATAGTATCCATGGTAGTGTGCTTACACCCAGAGCAAATTATAAATTCACTTCTAAAAACAAGAAAAACATCGTTCGTTTTGGCATTGGTAACGGTTACAGAGTAGCAAACGTTTTTACAGAAGACCATGCAGCACTTACGGGAGCTAGAAAAGTAGAATTTGTTGGGGATTTAAAACCAGAAACTTCATGGAATGGAAACGTAAACTATGTAAAGAAAATGAACCTAAATGACATAGCCATAATCACATTAGATGCATCAGCTTTTTACACATATTTTAACAATAGAATTGTACCAGATTACAACGCTGATGCAAATAAAATAATTTATGCAAATCTAGTTGGTTTTGCTGTTTCAAAAGGTGTGAGTCTAAATTTAGACACCCAATTTAATAACGGTTTAAGTTTATTGTTAGGCAGTACATTTATGGATGTAAGCCTTACAAATAAGGGTATAAAAACTAGACAGTTGCTCACTGAAAAGTTTAGTGGTGTGTGGAATATTGGTTATACTTTTAATAAATATAGCATAACCATAGATTATACAGGTAACATTTACGGATCTATGGATTTACCATTGCTTGGCCCATTAGACAATAGACAATCTACATCTCCTACATGGAGCTTACAAAATATGCAATGCACCAAAGTACTTTCTTTTGGATTAGAAATCTATACGGGCATCAAGAATTTACTAAACTTTACTCCTCCACAAAATAGCATTGCTAGGTCATTTGATCCATTTGACAAAAAAGTTGATTTTGATACTAATGGAAATGTAATTGCTTCAAGTTCTAATCCAAACGCACTTAGTTTTGACCCATCATACGTATTTGCTCCAAACCAAGGAAGAAGAGTGTACTTAGGTATTAGATACACAATTAAATAACTTTATGAAATTTCTCGTTCTACTTTTTGTTTTTTTTATTAGCATCAACTCAAAAGCCCAGTTACAGAAAACAACTTTTGAACAACTAGATAGCTTAGAAAAGATTCAAAACAAATACATCATTGTTTTTGTACATACAGATTGGTGTAAATATTGCCACAAGATGAACAATGTAACTTTTAGAGACCTTGGTTTATTAAATAAAATAAACCAAGACTTTTATTTTATTAGTTTTAATGCAGAAGAAAAAAGTGAAATTAAGTTTAAAGG
Organism: Cytophagales bacterium; assembly: GCA_043770215.1. Lineage (GTDB taxonomy): Bacteria > Bacteroidota > Bacteroidia > Cytophagales > JAAEPT01 > JAYVIQ01. The sequence continues at coordinate 7,272 of JAYVIQ010000042.1, forward strand.
AAGTAACTTTTACTTTAAACCCAATGGAGAGAATCTTGGTATACATAGTCTTGCACTAAAGCTAGCAACAATAAACGGAAGAGTATCCTACCCTAGCTTAGTAATTTTAGACAAAAATCAAGAAGTAATAGATGTATACAACCAATACATAAATGCAAAAGATTTGAATACAGCACTATCAAAACTAGATGAGCATTAGGCAGGATATTCTACGTAATTCCGTTCTGTTTCATAAAGAATCACCTTTAATTCTTTGCTAGAATCTAGTCTTTCTCTAAGTAAATCATAAATAACCTTAGCAATGTTTTCTGCTGTTGGGTTTAAATCCTTGAAGTAGGGCACATCTAAATTCAAATTTTTATGGTCAAAAGGAATTAGAATCAACTCTTTTATCCAATCACTTAGAACTTTTGTGTCTATTACATATCCTGTTTCTGGATCTACTTCACCCGTTACTTTTACGGTAAGTTCGTAATTATGACCATGATAATTAGGGCTAAAACATTTCCCAAAAACCTCAAGGTTTTTAGTTTCATCCCAATTATGATTTAATAACCTGTGTGCAGCATTAAAGTGCTCTTTTCTGTAAATACTTGCTTTCATGTTCTATTATAAACTGTATGGCAAGGTATAAAGTTTTGCTATTACAAAAAAATAATTGGTTGTTATAATATGTTTGAATTAAATTGAACTTTAAAAATTTAAAAAAATGGCCCCTCTAATTTCTTACTCTTAGGTGAGCCATAATGTGTTTATTCTTAGATAATGGATTGTTGGTGTCTACACCTCTAAATAGATTGTCTCTTTTTAGAAGATGCATATTCTAGTATGTTTTGCAATGTGTTATTAGAAGCACTATAAGAACATTTAGCCAAAAGTGTTTTTGCTTCTGAAAGAAGTACAAACTCATTAGCTATTTGTTCATTTTTAAGTATCGCTTCGTATACAGTCTTGTCTTCTTGATGATCTGTGTTTGAGTATACATATCTTAAGACATCAGTTTGGGTAAGGCTTGTTATCATAGGCTTTTTCTGTTTCTTCGTATTTTTTTCTTAAGTTTAATAAAGCATAACGCATACGCCCAAGAGCAGTGTTTATACCAACCCCTGTTTGTTCTGCAATTTCTTGAAAGCTAAGTTCTGCATAATGCCTCATAACCAAAACCTCTTTTTGATTTTCTGGTAATGTTTCTATTAGAGATCTAAGCTTAGCACTTGTATCTTCTTGGATAAGAAAATCTTCAAAAGAATTTTCTTTAAACTCCATATTTCTGAAAATAGGATTGCCATCCTCTGTAACAATTTCTTTTGATCGTTTGCTTTTTCTAAAAAAATCTATAGCAAGGTTGTGTGCAATTCTACCAATCCAAGGTCCAAACTTGCCCTCTTCATTGTATTTTTCGGAAATTATTTTGTCTATGGCTTTAATAAAAACATCTTGTGTAAGATCTTCGGCCAAATAGCGGTCTTTTACAATCAAATATATAATTGTATATACTTTAGATTGATATTTAGATACCAATTCAGCAAATGCTGAGTTGTCACCTCTACGATAAGCAGATACCAATTCCGTATCTGATAGCTTTGTTTTTTTCATTTCTAAAATCACATTTACAAAACGTAGAGATTTATATCATATTGTATATTTAGGTAGAAAATTATTTATTAACCTTAAAGGATTATTTAATATTAACCATTTTTTTTTATTATTCAAATTTTGTACCAAATAAAGTACTTATAATTTTGATTTAACTCTTATATAATTTAAAACATATAACAACTATATAGAGATAAAACCAAATACACGTATAAAAATACTTACTAGCTGTTTTGGATTAATGGAGATTATGAGGTTGGAGCAAAAAAAGTAAACTACTTACCTACAAAAAAACACTTCTCTTTTCTAAAATAAGTACTCCTAACACTCATAAAGAAAAGTCAGTCTTTTGTTTTATCCAATAATTTCTACTATACTTTTTTTCGAAATGCCAGTTTTTGGTTTCTAAACTTAGGGGCAGGTATGCATGTGCCTCTTTTACTCCATCAGTAGAATAATACAAGTCATCATCTGTAAGGGCTAATTTGGCTTTATTTTTATTAAAGACCAATACATCTGCAAAATGATAGGAGGTAGAAAATGAATAGTGCTGCTGCTTTGTAGATAGCTCTTTAGAGATTTTATTTTTCAACAACCAAGTAACCTCTTTAAAATCTGTAACGGGGTAAGTAGGCACAAACCCACTTTTGCTAACCTCATAGGCATATTCTAAAAAAGCCTTTAATAGTTTTGGGCCATCATTTTTTGCATCATCTACATGCATGTGATGCGGCATGATGCTAGAAACTATAATGTTTTTTTCTTTGGCTCTGGTTATGGCTACATTCAAACGATTTGCCCCTCCTTTTTGGTTTAAAGAACCAAAATTCATTTGCAATTTACCGCCTTTAGTTGGAGCGTAGGCGAGCGAGAAAATAATAATATCACGCTCATCTCCTTGTACATTTTCTATGTTTTTGACAAAAAAACTAGTAGGCAATGCCATACCTTTATTTTTAAGTGCTGCTAGTAGCTCTAGATAAATAAGTTGCTGTTGCTTATAGTTAAAACAAACCACTCCTATTTGTTTATCTTTCTGATTTATGAATAATTGCAAACATAATTCAACTACTTTTTTGGCTTCAATTTCATTAGTGCTGTTGTTCCAAATCCCTTCTACCAAATGATAGTCAAATCCTTTGCTTTGAGCTATAAAATCTGAATATGATGGAAGCATTTTTAACTTATTTTTGTAAAAATGTTGGTTAGAGAACTGAATAAGGTCTATAGATTTGCTTCTGTAATGCCCTGTAAGTGAAACTTCTGGCAAAAAATGTTTTGAAAAATCCAACAAGGAATCTATTTCTAGGAGTACATTTTCATCTTCTTCGTTTTCATCCTCGAACCGAACTTGGTACAAATCATAAGGGCTAAGCTGTTGAGAATCTCCTGTAACCACAAATTGTTTAGCTCTATACAAAGCTGGGATTCCTTTTTCTGCAAAACATTGCGATGCTTCATCAAAAACAACCAAATCGAACATAAAATCCAATGGAAACACAGCCGACACTGCTTCTGGAGATGCTAGCCAGCAAGGCACAAGCTGCAACACTTCTTCAGAAAAATCATTCATGAGCCTTCTCATAGACCATAACTTACGTTTTTTGGTTACTTGATGGTTCAAATCTCTATAGGTAACTCTATTATTTAATCTATTATAGGCAATATTGGTATACGTATTTTCTCTTACTTTTTGCTGAACAATGTCTTGAGAATATTGCATCTTAAACCGTACAGCTTCTTGCAAGTGTTTTTCTCGCTTTGCCATTTCTAAAGTAGAAGCATCTCTGAGAATTGGGTATTTATCTTCAATCCAATCTATCCAATGTATGTAAACATCATTTCTAAACTTTTCTTGTACGTCCTTTACATCTCCTAAATCTCCAACAAATAACTGGGCTAAAATCTTCCTTTGGGCTTCAGAAGTGTTTGCCAATAAGGAATCATAGGCACACAAATCATCAAAATCATCCAAAATACACGCCCTATATTTCTCTGCTATTTCTGAGTGATGCATCAATTGCTCTATTTGATCATAAGTAAGGTATTCTTTCCATACATGGTACTTAGAACACAAAGTGTTACTAGCTTGCAAAAGACTATCTAGACGTTTTATCTGCTCCAAAGGATCTTTTTCTCTAAAAATAGCATCTAGTTCATGATACCCTAAAGCAAACCTTCGCAAAGCTTTTGCCTTTGAGAGATTTGCAAACCAAAGATCAAATTCTTTTTCTAACAATAACTTTGGGACAAAAGCCACAAAATTTTTAGACGCTAAAAGTGATTTATGCTTAGACAATAAGACCCCATTTCTAAGTAAAGTAATTAATAGATCAATGTCTTTTGTCTGCCAAGTAAGGATATGTTTTTTTAAATAATGTGCTAATAATTTAGATTTTTGGTTGAATAATCTGAAAAAATACTTTTTCGCAAAATTATGCTCAATAGATTGATACTCTTCCAAACATTCTATGATATTACCCTGATCTTTTGTCTCTAAATCCGCATCAAATCCTTGACCAAACAACATTTTCATTTCTATCTCAATGGCATCCAAAAGCTCAAAATCTGGTGTATGAGTATACAATGCATGAAACAATTGGCTCAATTCTTTGCTTGATAAAGCCTCAGAGAAATTAAGAAAGTCATCTTTTGCATCTGTTAATGCAAGTGCATGTTTAAGGGTTAATGGCGCATTTAAATAGCCTTGTGTGTTTATAAATTCATCACTTGCTTCTGGAATCTCTTTAAAAAATGATAAAAAAATCACTTTATCAGAAGCCTTAAAAGCACCGAAACTCACTCTATTTTTAAAGCAATAATCTACCCCTCCAAGTTTTTTTTGATACGGATAAATATCAGAAATACGTTTTAGAAAAGCATTTAACTCATTTATTTTAAAGTATTTAAACGTATCCTTTAGATTTAGAGAAACAGTGTTTGGCGTACTGTTTAAGTACATTTCTTTGATAGTAATACCAGATTCTTTGGTGTCGAAAAGCGCTTTTTTAAATTGTTCCAGCTCCTTTGTGATAGCATCAATATCTCTGCTAACTTTTAAAAAATTTCTATCTAAATAGATGCTGTCTAACTGGCTATTTTGTTTTTTATAATCCTCTAATTTTTCTATCTGTGAGGCTATTTGTTCAAAAATTGCTTTTCTATCGTTTTTAAAATCGTGCAACAAAACAGAAAAATCTGAAAGTCCTACCTCTCTTAATCTATTCTCTACCACCTCTAAGGCTACTTTTTTTTGGCAAACCACTAATACTTTTTTCCCTCTAGCAATGTAGTCTGCTACAAGGTTACAAATCAGCTGAGATTTGCCTGTTCCTGGCGGACCTTGCACTACTAAGCTTTTGCCAGATTTTACAAATT
>JAYVIQ010000043.1:0-4483 GCA_043770215.1 Cytophagales bacterium
AAAAAAGAATTGAATCAGATTTTAGATTCAATGACTCAACCAAAAAATACTTGGTTATTTTCTGCCACAATTCCACCAGAGATTAAAAAGATTATTAGCAGTTATTTGTTAGATGCTATGATGGTAGAGGTAGAAAAGTCTAAATCAGATACTTCTGTTATACGCTATGAATTTGTGCAAGCAGACGAAGACCAAAAACTTTTTGCCTTACTGCAGTTTTTGAGTTTGAGAAAAGAAGAAAGAGGAATTATTTTTTGTAAAACTAAGGTTATGGTAACCTCCCTTACTGGCCAAATGAAGGCCAAAAAACTAAATGCAGATTGTATTCAAGGAGACATGAAGCAAATAGAAAGAGATAAAGTAATGCGTGCTTTTAGAAGTGAAAAACTACAGTATTTAGTTGCTACAGATATAAGCGCCAGAGGAATAGATGTTGCTGATTTAGGATTTGTAGTACATTACCAACTTCCAGACCAAACTGAATTTTTTGTACATAGAAGCGGCAGAACAGGTAGAGCGGGTAAAAAAGGATATTCGTTGGCTATTGTAAACCAGTGGGAAATGAATCAACTAAAAGACATAGAAAAAGTTTTGAAGCTTAAAATGAATAAAATATAAGTGAGCTAAGTATTAAACTAGAGAGTTCTATAAAAAAAGAAATGCAAGACAAGGAATTTTTAATGGATATAGTTAGGACTAAAATGCCTTATGGAAAATACAAAGGGTGGTTTATAGCAGATGTTCCAGAAAATTACTTGGTTTGGATGAAAGGGAAAGGATTTTCAACCGATAAAATAGGACTTTTACTACAAACTGCGTACGAAATAAAATTAAATGGTTTAGATGATATTTTGACAGGGTTAAAGAAATTGAAATAACCAGTTTAAATAAAAAATATTAAATTTCAAACTTAATACCTTGTGATAAAGGGAGTTCTGTACCATAGTTTATAGTATTTGTTTGTCTTCTCATGTAGTTTTTCCAAGCATCAGATCCACTTTCTCTACCTCCACCGGTTTCTTTTTCACCTCCAAAAGCACCACCTATTTCTGCTCCACTGGTGCCGATGTTTACATTAGCAATGCCACAATCAGAACCTTGACTACTTAAAAATAGCTCCATTTCTTGTACATTATCTGTAAAAATTGAAGATGAAAGTCCTTGATTTACAGAATTTTGAATAGAAATAGCATTTTTAATACCGCCGCTATATTTAATTAAATACAAAATAGGAGCAAAAGTTTCTTTCTGAACCATAAGATTGCTGAAATCTGTTTCTACAATACTAGGTTTTACATAGCAGTTGCCTATGGAGTTAAGAACCTCATTACCAAAAATAACCGATTTTTTATCAAATGATTCTAAACAGGCACTATACTTTTGTACAGCCATAGAATCTATTAATGGACCAACATGAGAAGAAGAATCAAAAGGGTTTCCTACCACTAACTGAGCGTAGCTTTTGAGTAAATCAGCTTTAAATACATCATATACACTTTCGTGTACAATCAATCGCCTAGTTGTTGTACAGCGTTGTCCAGCAGTACCTACTGCTCCAAAAACAACAGCCCTTTTAGCTAATTCTAAATTTGCATTTTGAGTGATTATAAGTGCATTATTTCCGCCAAGCTCTAGCAATGTTTTTCCAAACCTTTGAGAAACTTTTGTGGCTACATCTCTACCCATTTGAGTAGATCCTGTGGCAGAAACTAGGGCAATATTTTTATCTAATGATATAAACTCACCTACAGCTTTTCCTCCGTTTATGATTATGAATAGACCAGAAGGTGCTTTGTTTTTGTCCAATACACGAGAAACTATTTTAAAAACAGCTAAAGCAACTAAAGGCGTTTTTTCACTTGGTTTCCACACGCAAGTGTTGCCACAGGTAAATGCAAGCATGGCATTCCAAGCCCATACAGCTACCGGAAAATTAAATGCTGAAATTATCCCTACAATACCTAGAGAATGGTATTGTTCATACATTCTATGATTCGGACGCTCAGAATGCATAGTTAAACCATAGAGTTGTCTTGAGAGCCCAACAGCAAAATCACATATATCTATCATTTCTTGTACTTCACCCAATGATTCTTGATAGGTTTTGCCCATTTCAAGGGTTAGCAATTGTGCAAGATGTTCTTTCTCTAAGCGCAATTCATTTCCTATTTGCCTAACTATTTCGCCTCTTTTTGGTGCAGTTACGTTAGACCACTTTAGATACGCTTCTTTAGATGTTTCAATTGCTTTTTGGTATTCATAGTGCTGGGTTGTACAAACACTACCTAATATTGTGTCATCAATAGGAGAGTAGACAAAAAAAGGATCTATGGAACCATAGCTATCAATTCCAGAAATAAATGTTGAGTTGTTTTCTGGCTCTAAAAGAAAGTGTTCTAAAATTGATGATTTTTGCATTTTGTAAAGTTACTATTTTTGTTTACTATTTCTTTTTTAAATCTTTTATGATTTAGGCAATCGATTATTGAAATTTGTACTTTGTTCATAAACTAATCCACAATTAGTTTTTCCCAAGAAGAGTTCACTTCTATTTTGTTGTTGATAAGCAATTGCTCTTTTCTTTCGTTCACTTTTTTTCTAAAAGACCACAACGTATTTCTTCTTAAAGTCAATTCAGTACTTAATTCATCTATAGTAAGTTCCTTTTTATTATAATGTGTTGTGTACACTAAATAAAACGCTTTGCTCAACGGAAATTTTATACCATGGAAAATAGTATTTGCAGTAGGACTTTCTATGTGTTTGCATTGAGTACATTTTCTATTATGAGTTTTATCTATCAAAGAAAATTTTTTGTTTTTACATTTTTTACATTTGTATTCTTCACCCCATTTTAGCTCTATTAAATGTCTGTAGCAGTCATTTTCAGATTTAAAAACGTTTGTAAACTCTTCAAAAGATACTATTCGTTTAAATACATTCTGCTTTTTGGCCTCTACTAGATTTTTTTTCAGTCTAAAGTTGTCTTTATCTAGTTCAGAGTTCATGTAGTTAATTTTCTTTTGAAACTCTTTCAATTCACTGTTTAAGATCAACAATTCTTTCTTTTGATTTTCAACAATGTTTGTACGTTCAGATACTTTTTGTTCTAATTCTCTATTTACACGGTCTTTTAAAAGCTCTTTTTCTTTAAGTTCTTCAATTATTTTTAATTGAGAAACCTCAAGTTTTTCATGGGTTTTATTTAATCTGTAAGCCATTGCATAAGAAAACACTATTCCTTCTATCACAAATCCAATATTGAAGAAATATACTGTGAGCCAAAAATTTGGTATTAATCCAAAAACTCTACCAGTAAATACCAAAAAACTTGTCAGTAGTACTAAATTACCAATATTGAAATATGAAAATAAACGTATTTTTTTTCTGAAACCTAATGTTGAAACATACATTGAATAAGTGAAAAGAATTAAATAAGGAATGGTCCAATAAGCGTTTAAAAAAGATTTTTTAAACATAAAATCTGTTATGGTTATACCTAAGATAAGAAAGAAAAGTTTGTGTAAAGAAAAATGATTTTTACCTAGAAAACTTTTTGTGTAGCATAAAAAACAAATAGCTAGTAAAAGAGAGCCATAATTATAAAAAATATAATTTAGGGCAGGATAATTTGGCCATAGGTATTGATATCCAATTCCATTTTCGTTAAAAGTTTGAATACAACAGCAAATTATGTAGGCTACGTACCATAAATAATAGCTCTTTTTATTTGTGAAGTAAAGAATGAAATTATATGCCAATAGCAAAAATAGAATTCCATAAAAAACACCTAAAATGATGTATTCTTTTAGAGAGTAACTCACAAATTCTTCTATTGTTTTTACCTCAGCTTTTAAATTTGTATCTACGTCATAAAAATAATGCACACAAAAATGTTTTGTTTGGTTTTGGTTTAAAGACAAAGTGTTAACATGATTTTTGTGGTCTAATGCCCTTAATCCAAACGCCTCACTAAATCCGCTGTTCTGAATTTTTATGTATTTTTGATTGCCTAAATCTTCAAAAACTTTAATTTTACTTGTATGCGGATCACTAAACTCAATGACAAAATTTGTGTGTTTGGTATGATTACAAATACTAAATTTCATCCAATGCCATGTATTTTTTGGCTTTTTGTTATTTAATATTGGCTTTTTTAGTCTGTAATTGTAGTTAAAATCTAAACGGTTGTCTAACTTTATTTCTGAAGTGTTCTGAATAGTATTTTTTAAAAACAATGTATCATTTGCTTTTAATGAATCTATTTGTAAAGTAAACATAAAAAAAACACCAATACGATATATACAACCGTTTTTTATAATTAAATTAATCATTTACGTGGTACTTAAGCGCAACAATATTTTGTAAATATGCACATAATATTAAATTTATTTTACATGGTTGGCAATTTAAATGGTGTGATGTGGTAGAGAAATTGTATTTTCAGTTTAAACTAAAATTAGATTATGAGAAAATTTATTCT
>JAYVIQ010000044.1:0-18091 GCA_043770215.1 Cytophagales bacterium
AATAGTACCAATTATTTTTTGAATATTAGATTTTGATGGCTCTACTTCGGCATTTAAATTAAGCATCATGATGACATAAAGGAATAAAACCATAATTGCACCTGCATATACAATAACGTGTACAATAGCCAAAAACTTTGAGCTCAAAAGAAAATAGTGACCTGCTATAGAAAAGAAAGTAAGTACCAAAAACAAAACGCTATGCACCGGATTTTTAGAAAAAAGGACCATAAGTGCACAAAACACTGATACAAAAGCCAAGAAGTAAAACAAATACAATGAAATCATGCGCTATTAATTATTATCTTTATGTAAATGATTGTGTTTAATACTATTATCACTTTGTTTAAAAGCAATAACATCTAAGGTCTGACGTTTGGTAACATTTACTCTATCATCCATTTGCTCTACTAGCTTTTCTTTGCCGTAAACAAAATCTTCTCTTAGTGATGCTGTTTCTACAATTCTATCCGTTAAAAAAATAGCTTCTTTAGGACAGGCTTCTTCACATAAACCACAAAATATACATCTAAGCATATTTATTTCATACATAGAAGCATACTTCTCTTCTCTATATAAATTTTCTTCTCCTTTTTTACGTTCTTCAGCAACCATTGTAATTGCTTCTGCTGGACAAGCGACAGCACATAGTCCACAAGCAGTACATCTTTCAGCACCAGCATCGTCTCTTTTAAGTACATGTTGTCCTCTGTATACTGGAGCAATTTCTCTTTTTTGCTCAGGATAACGGGTAGTAGCGTCTTTTTTGAAAATATGCTTAAATGTAATTGCCATACCATTCAGGATTGCTGGCAAATACACTTTCTCTGCAAAAGTCATTTCTTTTTTAACTACTTTTTTTGATCTATCGGTAAGCATAGAATTCTATTTCTTTAATTACTAATTCAATGAGCCCATTGCCCACATGACTATTCCTGTTACTAATATATTAGCAATTGCTAATGGTAGTAAAATCTTCCAGCCTAGGTTCATCAATTGGTCAAACCTAAATCTTGGAATTGTCCATCTTATCCACATAAAAAACAAGATAAAGAATATGATTTTTGTCAATAAAAAACCAAATTGTAAAAATGCCAACAATCCACCACTTATAGGTAACAAATCCTGAAAGGGTAAATTATACCCCCCAAAATACAAGCATGTAATCACTGCTGATGAAACAAACATATTTATGTACTCAGCAAAAAGGTATAATCCAAGTTTCATAGAGCTATATTCTGTATGATATCCTCCAATCAACTCAGTTTCGCACTCTGGCAAATCAAAAGGTGCTCTATTTGTTTCTGCAAATGCACATATTAGAAATATCAAAAAACTTATTGGATGTATAAATACATTCCAAACATCTTTTTGTTGAGAAACAATTTCACCCAAACTCAAACTACCAGAATGCATAACCAAAGCAATGATGGCTAAACCCATAGCAATTTCGTAACTAATCATTTGAGAAGAAGCTCTTAAAGCACCCAATAAAGAGTATTTATTGTTAGAAGACCATCCTCCAATCATAACTCCATAAACCCCAATAGATACAATACCGAAAACATAAAGAATGCCTATATTTATGTCTGTAATTTGTAAGCTATATATTTCTCCATCTACTTCTATAGGACCAGCCCAAGGAATGACTACTCCAGCCATGAGGGCTGTAAGCATGGCCAATGACGGACCAATAATAAACAGCCATTTGTTGCTATGAGAAGGTATAATCTCTTCTTTCATAAACATTTTAACCCCGTCTGCAATAGGCTGCAATAATCCAAAAGGACCGGCTCTATTTGGCCCTACTCTATCTTGCATTACTGCTGAAACTTTACGTTCGCCGTATGTTGCATAGGCTGCAACTGCAAGAGAAAGTAAAAAAACGGCTAATACAAGCAATAATTTAATGATGATAAATACACTCATGCTTAATTTTGATTATTTGGATTTAATGGCCCTTGACCAAGTAATGCTTTAGTACCTACCATTCTAGCTTTTTGCAAATCAATTTCTTTCAACATATTGTTTAAATAATGATTGGCTGAGATTACAGAATGCTTATTTATTTTTGCAGGACCTTCAATAACCCATTCGTTTGTGTTCTTTTTTTCGTATCTACATTCGTTACAAATCCAATCTACTACTTCATTGTATTCATCTTTTCTTGCAGTTACCCTAAGTACAGTATCTCCTTGGTACCACAATCTTACCTTTCCACTACACGTGGGGCAGTCTCTATGGGCATCTACTGGTTTTGTATTCCAAACTCTACTTTTAAACCTAAATGTATTGTCTGTAAGTGCTCCTACAGGACAAACATCAATCATGTTTCCCGAGAAATCATTATCTATAGCTTTTTCTATGTGTGTAGAAATCTCAGCTACGTCTCCTCTGAACATTACCCCATGTGATCTAGCATCTGTTAATTGGTCTGCAACTTTAACACATCTGTAACATAAGATACAACGTGTCATGTGTAACTTTATCTTATCGCCAATATCTCTTTTTTCAAATTCTCTTCTGCCAAACTCATATCTGGTTCCTTGGTTACCGTGTTTATAACCTAAATCTTGTAGGCTACACTCACCGGCTTGGTCACAAATGGGGCAGTCAAGTGGATGATTTAGCAATAAAAATTCTACTACACCAGCCCTAGCTTCTAATACTTCTGGTGACGTAATATTTCTAACCACCATACCGTCTTGCACCGTAGTTCTACAACTTGCAACAGGTTTAGGCATTGGTCTTGGATCTTTTTCAGAGCCCTGTTCTACTTTTACAAGACAAGTTCGGCAATAACCACCACTTGTTTCTAATTTCGAATAATAACACATAGCTGGCGGTACAATATCGCCACCTATCATACGAGCAGCTTGTAAAATAGTAGTTCCGTTTGGAACATCTATTTGCTGATCATCTATCGTTACTATTGGCATATATTTATTATTATCTGTTAATGTATACTAAACTGTCTCTGAATAATTCAAATTATTCACATTATAATAATGCTTTACGTCTTTGATTTTGTCTGGATTCCTAACATAGTCTTCAAACTCTTCTCTGAAGTGTCTGATAGCACTAGCTACGGGCCAAGATGCTGCGTCTCCTAAAGGACAAATAGTTTTACCCTCTATTTTAGATTGTATATCCCAAAGTAAATCCACATCTGATAAAGAACCGTGACCGTCTAAAATTTTATGCAATATTTTCTCCATCCATCCAGTCCCTTCTCTACATGGCGAACACTGACCACAACTTTCATGGTGATAAAATCTTGTAAACGTATGTAAATTTTTTACAATACTTGTGGTCTCGTCCATTACTATAAAACCTCCAGAACCTAACATGGTACCTGTTGCAAAACCTCCGTCAGACAAGCCTTCATAACTCATTATCCTAGGTTCACCACTTGCTGTTTTAAGAATTAAATGTTTTGGTAATATGGGCACAGAAGAACCTCCAGCTACTACTGCTTTCAATTCTTTGTCATTTAGTATTCCACCACAATATTCATCACTGTAAATAAATTCTTCTACCGTAATGCCCATTTCAATTTCGTATACACCTGGCTTTTTAATGTGCCCACTTGCTGAAATTAATTTTGTACCTGTACTTTTGCCAATACCAGTAGCAGCATAAGCTGCGCCACCATCATTTACAATAGGAACAACCGCACATATCGTTTCTACATTATTTACTACAGTAGGGCAACCATACAAACCTGCAATTGCTGGAAAAGGAGGTTTTATGCGAGGGTTACCTCTTTTGCCTTCTAAGCTTTCTAGCAATGCTGTTTCTTCGCCACATATATAAGCCCCTGCGCCTATATGCATGTATAAATCTAAATCATATCCTTTTCCTTGTATGTTTTTACCCAACCAACCATTTGCATAAGCTTCTTCTATGGCTTTTTCTAAAATTTTATGGATATAAAAATATTCTCCTCTGATGTATATGTAGGCTGTATGTGCTCCTAATGCGTAAGAGGAAGTGATCATTCCTTCAATCAATAGATGAGGGATACGTTCCATCAAGTATCTGTCTTTAAAGGTTCCTGGTTCAGATTCATCTGCATTACAAACTAAATATCTTGGCACACCTTCTGGTTTGGCCAGAAAACTCCATTTTAATCCAGCTGGGAAACCTGCCCCTCCCCTACCTCTTAAACCAGAGGTTTTAACTTCTTCTACCACTTGATCAGAAGTCATTTCATTTAGGGCTTTTTCTACAGACTTATAGCCGCCTGTACTGCGGTATACATCGTAAGACTGAATGCCTGGAACATCTATATTTTGTAGTAATAACTTCTTTCCCAATGTCTTATAATTAAATATCTGTATCTATTTCCTTATCTATATGTAAAGACTAAATTAGCAATATTTACTAATTTTATCATCCTGCTTCAATTTCACTAAAACCTCATCTAGTTTATCAAATGTAAGGTTTTCATAGTACTCTGCGCCTACTTGCATCATTGGTGCTGTACCGCAAGAACCTAAACATTCTACCGTTTTTAAAGTAAACATTCCGTCTGCAGAAGTTTCTCCGTCTTTTATGTTTAACTTTTTTTCTATGTAGTGTACTACATCTTCAGCTCCCATCAACCAACACGAACTAGTTCTACATACTTCTATTAAACATTTGCCTCTTGGTTGGAGATTAAACATTGAATAAAAAGATGCCGTCTCATACACCTCTATTGGTTGTATGGAAAGTAATGTAGCAATATAATCCATTGTTTCTGGACTCAACCAACCTTCAAACTCACTTTGGGCAAGATGCAACAAAGGGATTAAAGCTGATTTTTGTTTCCCTTCTGGGTATCTAGCAATGATTTTATTTGCTACTGCTAATGCTTGTGACGAAAATGATATAGTGTTACTCATTAATTATTTCTGCTAATGATTATGCGTCTAATTCTCCTGCTATGACATTCATGCTACTAAGCGTAAGCACTGCATCTGATAACATACTACCTTTTATCATTTCTGGATATGCTTGGTAGTATACAAAACAAGGTCTTCTAAAATGAAGTCTAAAAGGGGTTCTACCTCCATCACTTATAAGATAGAAACCAAGTTCTCCGTTACCACCTTCTACAGAGTGATATACTTCTCCTTTAGGAACATCTGTTTCTCCCATTACTATTTTGAAGTGGTAGATAAGTGCCTCCATTTTGTTGTAAACATCTTCTTTTGGAGGCAAGTAAAACTCAGGGACATCTGCATGAAATGGACCTTCTGGCATTTTTTGAATGGCTTGTGTAATGATTTTAATACTTTCTTTCATTTCTTCTAGACGCACCATAAAACGGTCATAGGTATCTCCATTTTCACCTATTGGTATTGCAAAGTCAAAGTCTTCATAACTACAATATGGGGCACTTACTCTCACATCATAATCTACACCCGCAGCTCTTAAATTAGGTCCAGTAAACCCATAAGCCAAAGCTCTTTCTGCAGTTATTCCGCCTACACCTATGGTTCTATCCATAAAGATTCGGTTTCTGGTAATCATTTTCTCAAATTCGGCAAGTGCAGCTGGATATTCTTTCAAAAATTTGTCTAATTTATCCCAAGCAACGGCACTAAAGTCCCTTTCTAAGCCACCAATTCTTCCTATATTTGTGGTAAGTCTTGCTCCACAAATTTCTTCAAAAATCTCGTATATTTTCTCTCTCCACTGAAACATATAGGTAAACCCTGTAAGAGCTCCTGTATCTACAGCTATAACCGCATCGCAAATAATATGATCTGCAATTCTAGACAATTCCATGATAATAACTCTTAAGTATTGTGCTCTTTTAGGAACTTCGCACCCAATAAGTTTTTCAACAGTCATATGCCAACCCATATTGTTTATGGGCGATGAGCAATAATTTAAACGGTCTGTAAGTACAGTAATTTGATTGTAAGGACGTCTTTCAGCAATTTTTTCAAAAGCTCTATGAATGTATCCTATGGTTTGTTTAGAATCTACAATAGATTCTCCATCCATAGTTAATACATTTTGAAATATTCCGTGTGTAGCTGGGTGAGTTGGGCCAAAATTAAGGGTAGTATAATCCTTTACTTCAGCTATGTTTTCTACTTTTGTTTTTAGTGAACTATCCATGGCTCTGTACTATTATCTCCCAAAATATTTATCTTCTT
Source organism: Cytophagales bacterium (assembly GCA_043770215.1). Taxonomy (GTDB): domain Bacteria; phylum Bacteroidota; class Bacteroidia; order Cytophagales; family JAAEPT01; genus JAYVIQ01. The sequence goes on from JAYVIQ010000044.1 coordinate 6,156, forward strand.
TGTCTAATCTAGAACCATCTTCTAGTTGGTATTCTTTTCGCATAGGATGGTAATCCATTTCTTCCATGTTCAAAATACGTTCTAAATTTGGATGACCCTCAAAGGTAAAACCATAAAAATCGAAAGCTTCTCTTTCCATCCAATTGGCTGTAGGCCAAAGGTCAGTAATGCTTTTTATATGTATGTTTGTTTCAGGAAAGTAGGTTCTAATACGCAAGCGGGTATTGTTGCTCATGTTGTGCAATTGATACATAAGAGCAAATTCAGCCCCTTTAATTTCAGGGAAATGAATGCCGCACAATGTAGTTAAAAAACTTAAACCAAACGTTGTATCTTTTTGAAGATACTCCAGAACCTCATGTACTCTTTGATTTGGTAAAATCAGTACGGGTACATCGTAATGAATTTCTGTTTTTATTTCTAAACCATTAAATTGATTGGTCAAAGTGGCAACCAACTGCTCTACATATTTTTGTAAATCCATCATTTGATTATTCTAACCCGTAACTTGTTTGAAGGGCTTGATATTCGTCACCTTCTCTTCTATTCAATTTTTCGTTTTTAACTAGTTCTTGCAACCTAAGGATACCGTCTATAAGCTGCTCAGGTCTTGGTGGGCAACCAGGTATGTAAACGTCTACTGGTATTATTTTATCTATGCCTTGAAGTACTGAATAGGTATCAAAAACCCCACCACTACTAGCACAAGCTCCCATAGATATTACCCATTTTGGTTCTGCCATTTGCTCATAAACTTGACGCAATATTGGCCCCATTTTTTTAGATATGGTACCTGCTACAATTAATAAATCTGCCTGCCTAGGGGAGAAAGAAAGTCTTTCCATCCCAAATCTGCTCAAATCATAGTTAGACCCCATTGTTGCCATAAATTCTATACCACAGCAAGAAGTAGCAAAAGGCAATGGCCATAAAGAGTTTGCTCTTGCCAAACCGACTACTTTGTCTAGGTTTGTGGCAAAGAAACTGTTTCCTTCGTAACCTTCTGGCTTATTTTTTGGATCAATGTTTACTTTTGACATAAATATTATTCAGTATAAGGTTAGTCCCAAGTGAGGGCTTTTTTCTTCATTATATACAACAATCCTACCAATAGAAAACCCATGAAGGCAAACATTTCAATTAAGCCATTTACGCCTAATTCTCTGAAATTAACAGCCCAAGGGTACATAAATATCACTTCAACATCAAACAAAACAAATAGAATGGCTACTAAGAAGTATTTTATAGAAAACGGTGACCTGGCGTTACCAACAGAAGGTATACCACATTCAAAAGACTCATCTTTTATTTTAGTGTGACGTAAAGGACCTGCTTTATGTGTTACATACAAGGTAGTAAACACAAAACCTAATGCTACTATAAGCATAAAAAGTATAGGAATAAATTCTTTTATTGCTTGCTCGTTCATAGAGATTACTGTTTTATAAGTTCCAAACTTACAATTTTATACTTAAATTATAGTACTTAAAAGAGTACTTATTTTAATAAATAACTGTAAGGTTTAATATTTTATAATGATTATAAATTACAATTTATTATTAAACAATATCTAATTTATTTTGTTTAAAGGCAAATTAAAAACCACTTGGTTTAAGTCTTAAACCAGTGTTTTCGTCTAATCCAAACATGATGTTTAGGTTCTGAACTGCTTGGCCGGAAGCTCCTTTTAACAAGTTATCTATCATAGAAATTATATGAAGTTTATCTCCGTATTTTTTTACGTAAAGTATACAATTGTTCGTATTTACTACTTGTTTTAAATTCGGGTTAAAATTTACTACATGTGTAAATGGCTCATTTTCATAATATTTATCAAATAATAGTATGGCATCCGCCTCACTTAAATCAGAGTTAATATATATGGATGCAAAAATACCTCTAGTAAAATCCCCTCTGAATGGAACAAAGCTAAGCCCAGCTACAAAATTTGGTTGTAATTGAATTAATGACTCTCCTATCTCTTGTAAATGTTGATGATCGAAACTTTTATACACTGAGATGTTGCTTTCTCTCCAGCTAAAATGAGAGGTTGCTCCTGGCTTTACACCTGCTCCTGTAGATCCTGTAATGGCAGAGATATGAATTTCATTATTTAATTTACCGGCTTTAGCTAATGGCAAAAGCCCTAATTGTATACAGGTTGCAAAACAGCCTGGATTTGCTATTTTTGTAGCCTTTTTAATGGCGTCTCTGTTTAAATCTGGCAATCCATACACAAAACTTTCTGCACTATCTTTATGTCTAAAATCTGTGCTTAAGTCTATAATTTTTACACCTTCTGGAACTTTATGCTCTTGTAAAAATACACGAGCATCTCCATGCCCAAGACATAAAATTAAAGCATCTATGCTTTCAAAGGGCAATTCTTTTGTAAACTCCATATCTGTATATCCAACCAAATCTTGGTGAACTTCATAAATCTTATTTCCTGCATTGGAGTTACTATTTACAAAAACCAATTCCACATTAGGATGATTCACTAAAATTCTTAATAATTCTCCTCCTGTATACCCTGCACCTCCTACAATTCCAACTTTTATCATTTTCACAATAGCTTTTTCTTTATTTTTGTGGGATTCATACGATTATCAAACAAAGCTAGAACCCTGATTTCTTCTCTGTCTATTTTATAATAAATTGACGCCTGCTTTGAAACAACACATTTTCTTAAACCTTCTTTTTTAGAAGATAAAATACACGATTCTGGATGAGACAATAAATTATCTAATTTCTTTTGAAGATTTGAACAAAATTCTTATTTAACTTTTACAGACCACTTGCTTTCTAAATAAAAAAATAAATCTTGAGTGCTATCAAGAAATTTTTTAGAAAAAATCAACTTTAAGCCCATCCTAATTTTTCCTTTAGCTGTTCATAAGAGTAAGATTCTCCTTTGTTAACTTGCTTTTCAGATTGGTTAATTATTTCTTTCTGTTCTAATGTCATTTCATCCCAAAAATCTTTTTTATTTAAATATTTAGCAAATACTTTTTTTATGTCTTCAATAATTTGAGTACTTTCTGTATTCAATAACAATTTTGTTAGTTCTATTTTTTCTGCTTGAATGTCCATAACTTATTTACTCTACATAAAATTAAACAATAATTTGTTAAAACTAATCATTTTCATTTACCCTAAAATAAATAGAAACTTGATTACCAAATATTTTGAAAATCCCTTCACATCATCCCCATGCCAAGTATTGTTCATTTCATTGTAGCTACCAACTTCCCTCCTTACTTTCTCTAATGATGCTACTTAGTATTTCATCTGTTATATTGTATTTAAGATAAACTTTCTTTTTCTGATCTAAAACAATTTTTGATCTTTCCGCTTCTATTTCATCAACAGCCTTAATCATAATTTCACGTTCTTCATCAGTTAAGCCATTTAAAAATAAGTAATCTAAATCATGATTTTTCTTTTTTACACTTTTATAACTTTCGTCTTCTATGTCTAACAACTAGCTATATATTGCTCTTCTTAAATCTTCTGTTAAACCAAATTTAAATTGGTTTAATTTTTTCTTTTGTAATGCAGTTTCAAAACCTCAAGTTACTTCAACAGTATATTGATAATTATCCTTAATATTTTGTTTTGCAATTTCTACAGTCACGTTGCCTAAAGCTCCCTTAGGAGCATAAATTACTTTAGCAATATCGTAAAATTCTTTTACGTTTAAAGAATCACTATAAAACCATAAAGTTATCTCATCAGGATTATATTGAGTTAAATCTGATATTATTTTCATTGCTGTGGGCAAAATATTTTTTTCTTTTATGTTGGTTGAATTAATAAAAGTTCTGAAGAAATATTTTTTATTCATTACATTTTGATGAGCCTCTTCGTTAATATTAAAGTCGATGGGTCTTCTTGTTAAATCCTCCATTTCCATTAACATGTAATCCAATGCTAAACTCATATCAACATCACTTTGAGACTCACTTTTTTTGTTTTCATTTTTGATCTTTGAAGAATCACAAAAACAAAAAACAAATGCAATTATTAAAAAAACACCTACAAATAAGTTTCTTTTCTGAATCTTATTAAGTATTATTTTATTCAATTTAGGAACATTAACACTCTGAAGTTTAGCATTGCTTTCATTAGACAATATTAATTTAAATTCATCCAGTGTAATTTTTTTCGTATTTATAGATTTAGTAATAGAAATTAATTCTCTAAAACAAGCTAGACAAATTATTTCACCAGAAGCAATTTTCCCAGTATTAAAAACTGGAGTATTAGCAAATTTTAAATCTACTTGGCAATTAGCTCATCTATTTATACTATCCTTAATTTTATAAATCCTCATTAACCCTAAAATAAATACTTGTTTGATTACCAAATATTTTTGAAAACCCCTTTACATCATCTCCAGACCAAGTATTGTTCATTTCTCCATAACTGCCAAATTTACTAGACATTAAGTCATTTGGTGATTCTATGCCTATAATATGAAAACGATATGGTGCTAAATAAACTTTTACAGTACCATTTACTTTTTGTTCTATGTGATTAAAAAACTCTTCGAAATCTCTCATCAAAGGCTCTAAAAACTGCCCTTCGTGCACCATAGACCCATAGCTTGCTGCAATTTGATCTTTCCAAGACAGTTGGTGCTTCGTAAGTGTATGTTTTTCTAGTGCATGATGCGCTTTTATGATTACCATGGGAGCTGGAGCTTCAAAACCAACCCTTCCTTTTATACCAATTATTGTATCGCCTACGTGTATATCTCTCCCTATGGCAAATGGCGCTGCCAATTCTTCTACTTTTAGAATGGCTTCCACTGGGTTTTTATACGTTACGCCATTTACTCCTACAGGTTCACCACCAATAAATTCGATAGAGATTTCTTCTGGTGTTTCTTTGCTTAATTGAGTAGGGAAAGCACTTTCTGGCAAATATTGGTTAGACGTTAGGGTTTCTTTACCTCCAACAGAGGTACCCCAAATGCCTTTGTTTATAGAGTATGTGGTTTTTGTCCAATCTCTAACTACTCCTTTTGCTCTTAGATATTCTATTTCAGCCTCTCTAGATAACTTATTGTCTCTTATTGGAGTAATTATTTTTATGTCTGGGCAGATGATATGAAATGTCATATCAAAGCGTACTTGATCATTTCCTGCGCCCGTACTTCCGTGTGCTATGTGAGTAGCATTTATCTTTTTGGAATAATTGGCTATAGAAATTGCCTGAAAAACACGCTCTGCACTTACAGAAAGTGGATAGGTGTTATTTTTAAGGATGTTACCAGCAATTAAATACTTTACGCAGTTTTGATAATAATTGGTAGTTTCATCTAATACTATATGCGACGCTACACCTAGCTCATAGGCTTTCTTCTCAATATCTGCCAATTCTTCTTTAGAAAAACCCCCCGTATTTACAATGGCAGAGTGAACTTCTAGACCCAAATCATCTGACAAATATTTTACACAATATGTGGTATCCAAACCTCCGCTAAAAGCTAAAACTACTTTTTGTTTCATATCAATTCTAATTGCTTTATTTTACTTGTTTGCAATTTACAAAAGATTATGATTTATTAAGAAAATACAGCTACCTTGTTTTTTTGTTTATGAAAAATAAAATCTCTACATTATTTATATTTCTTAAGTTAAAATGTGAATATCCGTTATTGTACCAGTAGTGAAATTGATTAGTAATTTTGGGCGAAACCCTATCGGGTAAGGCTCTACGCTCTCGCTTTTGTTGCTGAAAAAGCAACAAAGAGCTCCGCTTCGATCCCTTTCGCAAAAAAAATAATATGTACTGGTATTGAAGCGGATATTCACAAATTAAAATAAACTAAGCCAAAACTCTTTTTGAATGCTTCTTTTAATTAAGGGATAAAAATATAATTTTATCTATCCAGAGACTAAATTTTAAGAATTAAGTTGTAAATTTTGGGGCAATATTGGCAGACTTTAAAACAGCTAATGTTGGATTTGTATATCTGCATAGAAAAAAAAGAAGGCAATCATTTACCAACTTTTAAGATATTACATGTTTAAATTTAAAACAGGGGTATATATTTGTTGCGTATTATAATTATAAGAACTAAGCATAAATTTTTGACAAAGTATGAAAATCTGTTTTATTATGTATCCTTGGGAACGGATTGTCCCAGAGCAAGATTCTACTTTAAGAATCATACATGAATGCACCAAAAGAGGGCATCAAGTAAGCATTACCCACCCAAATAAACTAACAATAAGAGACAGCATCACTTTTGTTTTTGAAAAGAAAATAATCCAGTTTAACGAGGTGGAAGACATTCCAACATTTTACCATTCTGTTCAGTTTGAAGAGACAATGGTTGCGTTAAAATCTTACGATGTGATTTTTATGCGTAACAATCCACCAATAGATACTTTGATGCTTAATTTTTTAGATTCTGTAAAAAATGATGTGTTTATCATAAATAACATAGACGGTCTCAGAAAAGCCAACAATAAAGTTTATACAGCCTCTTTTGATGACCCTAAGAATGAATTTATACCCATAACTCATGTATCTAAAAATATAGAGTATTTGTTAAAAGTCATAAATGAATCTGATCAAGAGAAAATGATATTGAAACCCTTAGACGGATACGGTGGTTCTGGGGTAATTGTTATAGAAAAACGAGCCATGCACAACATAAAATCTCTGTTGGATTTTTATGTAAACAGATCCAAAGAGGTATCTAATTATGTAATTTTACAAGAATATGTAGAAGGTGCAGAAAATGGAGATGTAAGGGTACTAATGTTAAATGGCAAGCCAATTGGGGCTTTACGTAGAAGACCAATTGCTGGTGATGTTAGGTCTAATATTTCTGTGGGAGGCACGGTAGAAAAATATGATTTAACAGAAGAAGATTTGGCTTTGTGCCACAAAATAGGTGCTAAACTAGTAGAGGATGGAATATATTATGCTGGACTAGATCTCATTGGGGGCAAACTAATAGAAGTAAATGTACTTAGCCCAGGAACAATTACAGACATAAATAAGTTAAACAATACCAAAATACAAGAACAAATAGTAGATTATTTGGAGCAAAAAATTATGCAAAAACAAATTAACTAATATTAATCAAACGAGTATTAAAGATTAAAAACCCTAGAGTTTAATTACAAAAAGTATTTCCTTTTATCATTATGAATTTAGAAATAGCTGAGTTAGTAGAATTAATAGAAGAAGGAAAAACCTTTGAAGCTACTACTATAGATGGTGCATTTACAGTTAAGATAAACAAATATGTACCGTTTATTTGTACTGCCATACATGCAGGAAGTAATTTAAGACCAGAACTACTAAATAAAATAGCCCTAAACGAATACCAGCGCTGGTATGAAGAGGACCCAAATACAGATGCCTTTATTTCATCTATGCCCATAACTGTTATAGTACACGATTCTAGATATGAGTATGACCTAAATAGAAACGCAAACAACTGTATTTATGACGAAGCCTGGGGAAATAATGTTTGGGAAAGGAAATTAAACCCAAAAGAGATTCAAAAAAGCAAAGAAAAACACGCAAATTACTACAAGGTGATTCATGCTTTAGTTGCTAAAATAGAGCAATTGTTTGATGCTTGCTTGGTCTATGACATACATTCATACAACTATTTGCGGTGGGAAAGAGAAGTACCCATGTTTAATATTGGTACAGAACGCATCAATAACCAAAAATATGTAAAATACATTTCTCATTGGTTTGATGAATTACGTAAGATAAAAGTAGAAGATATACCAAATACTACGGGTATAAACGATGTCTTTTTTGGAAGAGGCTACAACTTAGAATACATTACAAAAAACTTCCCAAACACACTTGTATTTGCTACAGAAATCAAAAAAATCTATTGCGATGAAAAAACGGGAGACTCATTCCCTAAAATAATAAGAAGCCTACAGCAAAGTTTTAAAGAAGCAATTTTAAACAATGCTAAATATTTTTGTTCTGATCTAGAACGCTATCAAAAAGTAGACAAAGTAAATTTACTAGATAGAAAAATAGACCAAAAATTACTAAAACTAGACAAAAGACTGTTTGATTTACTCAAAAACTTTGAGCTTTTGGCTGCGGTAAACCCTAGTAACTCGGCAACAGAAAAAAAACGTTTTTTTAAAAATAACCAATCTGTACTTCCTAAATTTTATTATCAACCGATAAAAATAAATGCCTACGAGCTAAAACAGCAAATCATGGAACTGCCTGTAAATGAGATACAAGACATTTCTATACGCAGTATGTATGAAGCTGTGGTGACTAGTTACTCAGATAAAATAGACATCATTAGCACATTAAATACACCTAGGTTTTTATTTAATAACCTAAGGTACTTTGGTAGACCTAGCAAAAATGATATCCATAATGCCAAATATTTGTTACATCTTCCAAATCTAAAAGGGGAAGCTAACAAAGAACCAATGCTAAACCTAAACGAAGCAAAAGCTGCATTTAAAGCCAGTTTAGATTCTTATGGCATTCAAGCGAAAATAGAAACCAGTCCAAAAGTGATTTCGCAGGTGATGGTCTTAAACTCCAAAAGAAGTATATTATTCCAACCAAATGCCGTTTTTAGAAAAAAAGAGTTAATGGGATTGGTAGAACATGAAATAGGTGTGCACATGACAACCACCATGAACTCTTTAGAGCAACCGTTAAAAATATTCAATTTAGGTCTACCACTAAATACACTAACGCAAGAAGGACTTGCCGTTTTAGCTGAATTTCTAAGTGGAAATATAACTCTAAGAAGACTTAAAAAACTTGCCCTAAGGGTTATTGCTGTAGATCACATGTGCAACGGAGCAAATTTTTTAGAAACGTTCTCCTCCCTTACCAATGATTTTGGCAGCAATGAAAACGAAGCTTACGATATTTGCATTAGGGTTTTTAGAGGGGGTGGTTTTACTAAAGACTTTTTGTATCTTAGTGGCTTTGTAAAAGTACTAAAGATGTGGGAGAATCATGAAAACCTTGAGGCATTATTGGTAGGTAAAACATCTTTAAATTACCTTTCTACCATTGAAGAGTTAATAGATAGAGGTATGATTTTAAAACCTACTTTAGTTACAGAAAGTTTTTTAAACCCAAAAATAGATGCTGTAAACCCAATTTACAGTTATATACTAAGTGGGTTAAAGTAAATAGAAGTTACTCTCTTTTAACCATGACTTTAAATTTCTTAAAAAAAACCCAATATTGTATATTGGGTTTTTTATTGCCTAAAGAGGCAAAATAGTTTATAAGCGAAAACTACTACTTATAAGTTGTCGCTATTTTTCTCTACTACAGTTTTTTCAACTGCTTTAGTGTATGTAGCACATACTGTGTGCTTATAGCATGAAGTCATAACAACAGCAAGGATTGAAGCAACCACTAAAAGAACTAATTTTTTCATAATACTCTTTTTTTAAACTTTTACTAACTCTTACAATAATAAACATTTTTTTAAATATTAGTACGCTAAACAATCTAAAAAAATAATTTATATGTTTGTTTAACTTATAATATACTCATAATAAGTACAGATACCTAATTATAGCTGAAAATCACATCCTAATTTTCTAAATAAGTGTACCCATACAAGCCAGACCTATAATTAGATAAGAATTCTTTGCCCTCCTCTACCGTTATTTTTTCAGACTTTACAGAAGCCATAACCCAAGACTCCACCGCCCTTACAAGTTTTTTAGGGTCGTACTGAACATATTCTAAAACATCTGCTACAGTTTCGCCTTCTATGATTTGATCTATTTTGTATCCATCTTTTGTCACTGAAACGTGAACAGCATTTGTATCACCAAATAAATTGTGTAAATCACCTAAAATCTCTTGATAAGCCCCTACCAAAAACACACCAATATAATAAGGATCTTTAGGTTTAAACTCATGTATTGGTAAATAATGAGATAAATTTTTTGTAGAAATAAAATTAGATATTTTACCATCAGAGTCGCAAGTAATGTCTTGCAAAGTAGCGCTTCTATCAGGCTTTTCATCTAACCTATGAATAGGCATTATAGGAAATATTTGGTCAATAGCCCATGAATCTGGTAAAGATTGAAACAATGAAAAATTACAGAAATATTTGTCTGCCAATAATTTAGTCAAATTAGCAAACTCATATGGCGGATGCTTAATCTTATCTGTCATGCCATGCAATTCTTTGGCAATAGACCAAAATAATTTTTCTACTTGAGCTCTAGTTTTCAAATCCAACATGCCAAGACTAAATCTATCTAAAGCTTCTTCTCTAATTTGTTGAGCATCATGCCAAGATTCTAGCATTTTGGGCATATTCAGATTATCCCAAATGTTGTAAAGATCCTTAACTAACTCATGGTCTGTATCTTGAAGATCTTCATCATCATTCCATTCTGGCAAACCAGCTGACTCTAATACCTCAAATATAAGGACCGAATGGTGTGCGGTAAGTGAACGGCCAGATTCTGTAATGATGTTTGGATGCGGAATATCATTTTTATTACTTGCATCTACCATAGTGTATATGGCATCGTTTACATATTCTTGAATAGAGTAATTTACAGAACTTTCGCTGTTGGATGATCTTGTGCCATCATAATCTACACCTAAGCCACCCCCTATGTCTACAAAGCTCACTTTAAATCCCATTTTATGTAATTGTACATAAAACTGAGATGCTTCTCTTAAAGCAATTTTTATACTTCGTATTTTATTTACTTGGCTTCCAATATGGAAATGCAATAAGGTGAGGCAATCCTCTAATTTTTTCTCTTTTAAAAATTCTAAGGCTTCTAATAACTCACTTGACGTAAGTCCAAATTTACTTACGTCCCCTCCAGAATCTTCCCATTTGCCACTACCAGAGCTGGCTAACTTTATTCTTATTCCAATATTTGGCCTAACTTTTAGGCGTTTCGCAATTTTTGCTATTAGCTTTAGTTCATTTAATTTTTCTACAACTAGAAAAATACTCCTACCCATTTTTTGGGCCAACAATGCCAATTCTATATAATTTTCATCTTTATATCCATTGCAAATAACCAATGAATCATTATCTGTATTTATACCTATTACAGCATGTAGTTCTGGCTTAGAACCTGCTTCTAAGCCTATATTAAATTTCTTTCCATGGCTTACAATTTCTTGTACAACCGGGCGCATTTGATTTACTTTTATAGGATAAATAATAAAATTTTTCCCTTTATATTCATAATTTTCTGAGGCCAACTTAAAACAGCTGTCCATTTTCTCAATCCTTCTATCTAAAATATCAGGAAATCTTAATAAAAGAGGTGTAGAAACATCTTTTAGCTGTAATTCATCTATAATTTCTTTTAAATCTACTGCTGCATTATCTTTTTTTGGCGTTACTTGAACGTTGCCTTTTTCATTGATAGAAAAAAAATTTATACCCCACCCATTGATATTATACAATTCTGCTGAGTCTTCAATACGCCATTTTCTCATGAAACCTTATGTTTTTTTATTACTTTGTAAAATTAGATAATTAGTTGTTTTTAGCAAGTTATTTATATACTCATTCTTGTTAGAAATAAAAAATAAATAGTTTGAGAACCCATATAATATCACTGTAAAACTTAAGCATTTATATAACATTAAAATAAAGGGCCATCTAATATTTTTTAAATTAATAAGTGCTTAAACAACAATTAATATTAGATTGTTATTTAAAGTTGTTTCTGAATGGGCAATATTAAAAAATAGTATTACAAACATGTTAGGGCTTCATCTCGCCAGCTTCTATTTTTGCATTTAGAAGGTTAGTCCTTGGTGGCAATGGACATACATAATTATGATTATATGCACAGTACGGATTTTCTGCAAGATTAAAGTCAAGCAAAATATCTTCTCCACCATTATACGTTATGGGCAAGTGCCTACCAGAGCCGTAACTTGTTTTTCCA
>JAYVIQ010000045.1:0-58976 GCA_043770215.1 Cytophagales bacterium
CCCCACAGTTATAGGTATTACAACGCCAGGAAATAAAACAGCATTTCTAAGGGTAAGAACAGGCAAAACATCATCAAAAATTTCTGAATTCATTTCTAACTCTTCTTCGGGAGATAACAAAGGAATCAGTTCAGCCTCTGGATTATCAGAGATTATTTGTGTTAGTCTGAAGGTAATATCTTTTTTCATAGTCTATTTGCTAGATTTTGTGACATAATGTCATTAATCTTTTAAAGATTTGTGTTTTATAGCACAAATTTTGTTTTATCTTTTAACACTTCAATTGGTATGCCAAAGAATTTATATTAAATTAGTGAGATACAATCAGAATTATATGAGCAAACGAATAGTCAATTTTCTTTTTTTCTTTTTTTCTGCATTTTGTTTGGCATTTGCACAATCAGACAAAACCAACAACAATACTAATAATAAGGATGGATATAAATTGCAAGATATTGATTATGAATTAATTAAAAAATCAGATTCTGATGATGATTATCATTTTAATTTTCATAATATTGGTATTGAAGATAGGTTTTATGATGTACATTTATTAGAAGATATAGATGCAGCCACAAAAAAAGGAAATGATTATAAGACAATTAACTTATTAGAAGTTTACATTTCTCATTTTGGGATCAGAAATTTTTCTGAAGACACCAAATTACTTTGGCAATTAGGTCAACTGTATGAAAAAAATGACATGCTTTTGCAGGCTAAAGCATGTTACAGATTGGTTTTGAAACACCATTCTTTAAACACATACACCCAAGTAAAAGACTATACTACAGCATTATCTAATTTTGATGAGTTAACCTCTCTAGAAAAAAACCACTATGTACCTTTAGAATATTATTACAAACTTGTAGATTTTAGAAAACAAGTAGATACTTTACGCCCACCAAAAAGTGTTTTGCTAAATATGGGAGATGAGGTAAACAAAGAAAATACTCCAGATTATGGTCCATCTATAAGTAGAAATAGTGATTTGATTATTTTTACAAGAAAACTTATGGACAATAAAATGCCGTATTTAATTCAAAATCAAACGTTTAGAGAAGGTTTATATTTTTCCAAAGGCGAAAACGGCTTTTGGTCAGATGCTGTTGAATTCCCTCAACCTATAAAATCCTCTTGCAATGAAGGGAGTGCAATTATTTCAAAGGACGGAGATTTTTTGGTGTTTTCTAGGTGTCAGGTAAACGGTTGCCAAAGAGATTGTTATGATTGTTTAGGGAGTTGTGATTTGTTCTACTCCAAAAAAAATCCCTTAACAGATAATTGGTCTAAACCAGTAAATTTTGGTAAAGATGTAAATAGCATCGGCTGGGATTCTCAACCTTCGTTCTCAATTTCTGAAGACACAATTTATTTTGCCTCCAATAGGCTAGGCGGATTTGGATTATCAGACATTTATTACATCTACAAAGAAGATAATGATAAGTGGTCTGCAGCTATAAACATGGGTCCCGTGATAAATTCTAGAGGAAATGAGTGGAGTCCTTTTCATAGTAAAATGTATAACGTATTTTATTTTAGCTCCAACGGTCAGGTATTGAATTTTGACACAACTCAATATTCAAATGGGATTTTTAAATCTAGCATCACAAATGATTTATACAAATGCAATTATAAAAATGGACGGTGGTTAGAACCTAAAAATCTAGGTCCACTTGTAAATGGATCTGGAGATGAAACCTATTTTTCTATAGACGCAAACAATAAACTTCTTTATTATGCTAGAACAGAAGAAAGCGCAAAGAATAAAGAAATCACAGATTTATTTTCTTTTCCTGTACCCATGGAAGCTCAGCCTTTGGCAACTACGTTACTTTCTGGTACATTGTTGGATAGCGAAACTGGCAAACCTTACAAAGGAATAGTTTCTGTCATAGACTTAGAGCATGGTATAGAAGTTGCTCCCAAATTTATGAGAGAAGACGGAAGCTATGAATTTGATTTAATAGATCACAATAAATACCTTCTTGTTATACAAGGAGATGATTTTTTTAGAATAGAAGAGTTGTTTCAATTGAACGGAGATACCACCATTAGTTCTACTGCTAAATCTATTACTCAAAAAACTTTACAGTTTACCTCTATTATTTTTGAAAATGGAAAAGCAGATATTTTAGATAATATGCACCAAGATTTGGGTAAAATCATAAATTTTATGATAGATAACCCTGAATATAAACTAAAAATTGGTGGGCATACAGATTCAGAAGGAAATGAAGAAACGAATCAGAAATTGAGTCAAAAAAGAGCAGATGCTATTAAAAAATATTTAGAAGACAATGGTTTTATAGAATCATCTAAAATAGAGGCTACAGGATTTGGCAGTAAAAAACCAATACGCACACCAGAACTTACAGACGAGGACAAGAGCATCAACAGGCGGGTGGAGTTTGAAATTAATAAAAGTTAATGTGAATATCCGCAATGATACCAGTTTCTGTTATTTTTTTGCGAAAAGGATCTAAGCGGAGCCCTTTTTTGCTTTTTCAGCAAAAAAAGCAAGAGCAAAGAGCCTGACCCGATAGGGTTTCGCCCAAAATCACTAATCAATTTCACTACTGGTACAATTACGGATATTCACAAAAATTAATTTTTAAATTTAACGTTCCTATTTTAAACACGCTCAAGACCCCTATTTATTTTCATTCATTATAAGGTATATACATTTCAAATTGTTTTTATGCTTTTAAAAATAGAATATTATGCTGCTGTTATAGTGTTATTATCCTTTTTTCAAAAAACCTTTTTTTTTATTAAAAGTGATTTCCAAGCATTTTTTTTTATCTTCGTAGCCAATGGAAAAAATTAGATCTACTACAGTTTTGGCAGTAAAACATAATGGTAAGGTTACTATTGGTGCAGACGGTCAAGCAACAATGGGCAATACTGTTGCTAAAAACAATGTAAAAAAAATTAGAAAGCTAAACGATGGTAAGATTGTTTGCGGTTTTGCAGGGTCTACCGCAGATGCTTTTACGCTTATAGAGCGTTTTCAAGAAAAATTGAGCAAGCATGGCAACAATATGAAGCGGGCTGCCATAGAACTTGCAAAGGATTGGAGGACAGACCGTTATTTAAGGAAACTAGAGGCCATGATGATTGCTGCTAATGCAGAAGAAATCTTGATTATTTCTGGAACAGGTGATGTTTTAGAGCCTGATGATGATATTGCTTCTATAGGTTCTGGTAGTAATTATGCTCTATCAGCTGCAAAAGCACTTAAGAGACATGCAACTGAATTATCTTCGGAAGAAATTGTAAAAGAAAGTCTTACAATTGCAGCAGATATTTGTATTTATACAAACCATAATTTTGTAATAGAGACCATTGATTAGGTTCCTATAGAGTTTCTTTACAGAAAAAAGACTTTTTTAGTTTCTTTCTAATAAACTCTTCTTACTGTTTTTAGCTAAGAAGAGTACATTTGGTTATCAAGTATTTAAAAAAAACACTATTCCAAATCAAGAGTTTACACGTGTTTGAATTTGAACACAGAAAAATGTTAGATTTGAGTAGTTTTAGTTTTATTTGATAGATGAATATTTATCCGTTAATAAAGTTCTAAAACTATTTCCATTTTATATTACAACCTAAACTTGGTTTTTGATATTCAGATATCTTATTTCTTTGTAATAAATTATCAATAGCGTTTTTTATATCCATTCCCGTTACTGGTATCCCATTTCCTGGTCTAGATTCGTCAAACCTACCTCGGTAGACTAATTTTTTATCAGAATCAAATAAATAAAAATCCGGTGTGCAGGCAGCATCTAATTTTCTTGCAAAAGATTGGTCTTGATCATACAGGTACGGAAAATCTAAATTCAACTCACCAAAAAGCAACTTCATGTTCTCTGGTGAATCCTCTGGATAATTAGATACATCATTTGCACTTACAGCTACAAACTTTAAAACTGTGTTTTTATACAATTCATAAAGTTCCTTTATTCCTTGGTGTAAATGAATAACAAAAGGGCAATGATTGCAAATAAACATCACAAGTATTGGGTCATTTTGAGCAATATTGTGTATGCTTTCTTTACCTTCAGAAATTGTATTGAATAAATTGGCATCAGGTAAATCAGTACCAATGGGTATCATATTAGAAGGAATGCGTGCCATAGTAATTTTTTTGTTAAAAATAATTCATATTTAGTTAACTTAATACCAAAATGTTATTTATTGGGATCATTATTTTTTATTACAAATAGCAGTAAATTTGATTTGAAATGTTTTATTAAACGTAAAGTAGTATAAAAAAGTATACTTTAGTTTATCCTAAAATAGATTATACGAAAAGTCTGAGTGATATTTATCACAAGAATTTTGTATTAAATATGCAATATTTGATTCCACAGATTTAATAGTATGTATGAAATTTGAAAAGTATTTTCCAATAATAGAATGGCTGCCAAGCTATAAAAAAGAAAATCTATCTAAGGATATTTATGCAGGTTTAACAGTGGGTATAATCCTAATTCCACAAGGGATGGCATACGCCATGATAGCCGGTTTGCCTCCAGTTTTTGGGTTGTATGCAGCTTTAATTCCCCAAATTGTATATTCTATTTTTGGTACATCCAAACATATTTCTGTTGGTCCTGTAGCTATGGATTCTATGTTGGTTGCCTCTGGGGTTGGGGCTATTGCAGCAGCTGGATCTGGTCATTTTATAGAATTAGCAATTGTATTGGCTTTTCTAATTGGTTTTTTTCAGTTTGTTTTTGGTGTGCTACGTTTTGGTTTTTTGGTAAATTTCCTATCTAAACCCGTTGTTTCGGGTTTTACTTCTGCTGCTGCTTTGGTCATAGGATTAAATCAATTATCAGCAATTCTAGGGATGCCTATTTATGAGAAAAAAGCAATTTATATAGCAATAGAAGTTTTAAAAAACTTAAAATTTGTAAATTTTTGGACTGTAGGAATTTCTGCTTTTACATTGCTTTTTTTAGTGGTGATTAAAAAAAAGTCTGCTACTTTTCCAAGTGCACTTTTTGCAGTAATAATTGGTACTTTAATTGTATATTTTGGAAAACTACAGTTTAAAAAAGTAGAAATAATTGGCTTTATACCCAAAGGATTGCCAGGTTTTAGTTTTCCCAATTTAGATACTCCTTTTTTGTACGATTTATTGCCAATAGCTTTTACAATAGCTTTAATAGCATATATAGAAGCTATTTCTGTGGCAAAAAGTTTGCAAAATAAACACAGAAACGAATACAAAATAGACAATAATCAAGAAATGATAGGTTTGGGATTGTCTAACCTAATAGGTTCGTTTTTTTTAGCCTATCCTACAACTGGAGGATTTAGCAGAAGCGCTGTAAATGAACAAATGGGGGCAGTTAGTGCAATTTCTTCCTGGGTGAGTGCACTATTGGTAGGGATAACCCTTCTTTTTCTTACGCCTTTGTTTTATTATTTGCCCTTAGCTGTTTTAGGTGTGATCATTATGATTGCAGTTTTTGGGTTAATGGATTTTAGTTACCCTAACTATTTATTTAAAAACAGCATGCAGGAGTTTGTCATGCTTTGTGCTACTTTCTGCATTACCTTAAGTGTAGGAATAAAAGAAGGGCTTATGGTTGGGGTGTTTATTTCTATAGTGGCACTTGTATATAGAACAAGTAAACCTCATATTGCCATTTTAGGGAAATTACCTTTTCTAGATGAATACAGAAACATAGAAAGGTATAATGAAGTTGAAATTAGAAAAGATGCACTAATTTTACGGCAAGACGCTCAATTGTATTTTGCAAATGCTAATTATTTTGCTGAAAAAGTAAAAGAAGAGGTTCATAAAAAAGGGCGTGATTTGAGGGTTGTAATCATACACTGTTCTAGCATATCTAGTGTAGATACAACAGCAATACAAGAATTAGTAACCTTAATTGATGGGTTAAATACAGAAGGGGTGAGCGTTTATTTTACAGGGGTTGTAGGTCCAGTTAGAGACTTTTTTAAAAAAACTGGTTTTACTGAACAAGTAGGAGTAAATAACTTTTTTATAGACATTGCAAGTGCTGTAAACTATTTAGAAAATGGTGCTAACACTAAAACCAAACAAATGCAGAAGAAAACATTGCAAAATAATGTACTGTGAATATCCGCAATGATACTTGTGTCTATTTTTTTTGAGAAAAGGATTGAAGCAGAGTTTTTTTGCTTTTTAAGCCAAAAAAAAGCGATCATAGATTCTGATTCGATAGGGTTTTAACCTAAATCACCAATGAATACTACTATTGGTACAATTATGGATATTTACATAATATAGTAAAAGAATAATATGCATTTTTTCTAATTTTAAAAAAAGCTTACTATATGGTATTTATAACTCTAATTATTTTTTACTGGTGATGAGCTTTTTAAAGAAAACAAGACTTAAAACATACTCAGCTGATTTTCTGCAGTAGGAGGTTTTTTCCCTAATGATTCTTTTGTGGCTTTTTGTTCGCTTATTTTTATGAGTTCGTTTCTTAACGCATCATTTTTCATAAGCTCATTTACTTTTTGCTTTTCAATTTTAGAAACTGGAGGATTTGCAACTATTTTCTCAATTTCTTTACTTGCTTTACCAATTACTTTTGGGTCTAAGACATTTATAAATCTCACTCCATCTATTTCCACAGGTTCAAAACCTTTGTTTTTTTTCTTTTCAATAAGGGTTTCAATATACTGACGAGTAACCCCAATTGTCCCGCTTTTTTTTACAAATTTTTCAGCAAAGGTTTTAACTAAGATTAGTTTAGTTACGTCATATATTTTTCTTCTCATTGCGGAATTATAATTGCTTTAGTGCAATATTATTTCTTTTTTAAAAAGACTCCAAATAGTTTGTTTAAAATTTATCCACCAACCAAAAAATGAAATGAAGGTTGAATTACTTGTAATTAGAAAAAAAAGTAGGTAATTCATGCTAAATACTTGTTTTTCTAATTGATAATTCTGAATATCCGCAATGATACCAGTACCTATTATTTTTTTGCGAAAAGGATAGTAGTGGAGCTCTTTTTTGGCTCCTTCAGCCAAAAAAAGCGGGAACGAATAGCCTGACCCGATAGGGTTTCGTCCAAAATCACTAATCAATTTCACTACTGGTACGATAACGGATATTCACATTGATAATTATGATTCATGTAAAAAATGTCTTTTTTATAAAGTTTGTATTTGATACAATTACAAATTATTTGCTAATGTTTTTTATCTTTTTATTAAAATTGAATCAATTGTGGTTGTTGCTCTGCTAAACATAAAGTATATTTACAATAGATGATAGTTTTGATTCTTCTTTTTACTTTAAATCTTGAATTTAAATATGTATTCTGTTTTTACACATATTTGATATAGATTCAATTAAAAATAGATGTTTGTTATTGTCTAGTTTTGATATGAAAAATACGTATTTACTCTTTTTTCTTTTGATTTGTGTTTCAAGGTTTGAAACCATTGCACAATCTAGTAGATTTAATCAATTGGGTTCTTCTCCTAGAACCTTAGCTTTAGGGAAAAGCAATCAAAGTACCTATGTACAATCTTTAGATGTGCTTGCAAATCCTGCACTTATTACAAGTCAAAAAACAAAATATTCTAGTAGTTACATGCACCATAATGCATTTAAAGGCATTAGCAATGCAAATCTTTTAGCTTTTTTTATAAAACCAGATAGTTCAAAAACTCATTTCGGATTTTCTCTTAATCAACTTTCTAACAATGGAGTTTTTGATACAAGGGATTTAGCTACCAACAGCTCTACTTATGATTTTTCTAAAGTAAGTGTTTTAAATTCAGTTGATTATGGATTAAAATTTATTTTAGGTAAGTCTATCTCTAATAAAATAGCCCTAGGGGTATCTGCAAATCTAGATTTGCTTTCTGTAGCAGATTTTTCTAACGCAAGAAGTGTAGGGGCAGACTTAGGTCTTCAATACAAAATAGATAGTTCTTTTTGTGTAGGAGTCATGCTAGAAAATGCTTTGGGGAAATATTATTTTTGGAACCAAAGCAGTACAATGCTGCAAAAAAGCTATTTTGCAACAGATAACTATCTGCAGATAAATTCTGTAAGCGTTCAATTGCCTTCTTTATATGTTGGTGCTTCTAAAAAAGCAACCTATAATGCTTGGTTTAGTAATATTTTTTCTGTTCAAGCAAATTTAAATGGTAATGAAGCATCGTATTCTATTTTTGCAAAAGACAAACTCGCTTTTAATTTTGGATTTGGGTATGAAGCATTGCTCAAAAATATAGTTTATGTGCGTGCAGGCTGGTCAGATTTTCAGAAAATAAGTTATTCTAAAAGTAGCATTTCTTCACAATTAGGGATTGGAATAGGGCTTAAAATTAATAAAATAATGATAGATTATACAATGGCAAACATCAACAAATCTTTGGTTTCAGCACAAAAGCAGTTAATTTCAATTCAATTTAACTTTGAGAAATTTAATCAACATAATAGCACTGTTGAGCCTAGTAGGTTCTAGTGTTTTTTCACAAATTGGCAATGAGTGGATAAATCCATCCAACCAGTATTTAAAAATCTCTGTTTCCCAAGATGGGTTTTATCGGGTTTTCCCTTCTGATTTTTCAAATTCTGGCTTTGATCTTACCCAAATTGACCCTAGAAGTTTTCAGCTTTTAAGAAGAGGCAAAGATTGTTCTATAAGAGTGACTGGAGATCAGGATGCAACATTTAATGGCACAGACTATGTAGAATTTTATGGTTCAAAAAACAATGGAGAAGATGAAAAAGAATTGTTTTTAGAGAATGCTCAGCTGAATTCTTATTACAGTATGTACACAGATACAGCAGCATATTTTTTGACATGGGCTGGGGTTTCTGGTGCTAGAATAAATTCTATATCTACCCAAAATCAGGTATCTACATCTAATACTTTAGAGGTAAAAAAAAGAAATGTTTACACAGATTATTATGCCATAGGCAATGAAAGATCTAATGAAGTTTATTATTCTGAAGGAGATTTTGGAGAAGGTTTTGTTTCTGCTGGAATAAGAAATAACACTTCTAAGGATTTTTCCATGAATTTACAAGATAAATTACCAAATGGAGACCCTTCCAAATTAAGTATTTTACTTGTTGGAGAATATTCTAACTTTAGAACTGTAAATATTGCAATTACTAGTGGTGCAAAGTCTCTATTTTTTACAACTCCACAATTTTCATCCTTTGAAGATTTATTGTATGAAGTTAATTTACCAAATGATTTTCTTTCTGAAAATCTTGTTGTAACTCTTAGTCCTATTTCAGATATAAACATTACTGATTTTATATCTCTAGCCTATATAGAACTTACTTATAATATTACCACAGACTTAAGTCCAATAACAAATAATTTTGTTTTCAAAGCGGATAAAAAATCAAGACTATCCCTTTTGTTGCCAAACATAAATAGTACTTTTTACACCTTTAACAAAGAAACCGATTTAGATGAAATTTCTACTCCAAACAATTGGAGTAATGATGAAGATTTTGACCAATACTTTATATTCAGATACAATAAAAATGACTTTTTACGCCCTGCAAAACTTCAAAGAGCTGTTTTTTCAGACCAGCTTACCCCAGTAAATTATGTGTTGATTTCACATAAAAAATTATGGTCTGGAGCTAGTGCGTATAAACAGTTCAAAGAATCTGATTTAGGCCAAGAAAGAATAGTAGGATTGTATGACATAGAAGAATTGTACAATACGTATTCTTATGGTGATAAAAACCCTCTGGCAATTAAAAGATTGTCCAAAAAACAACTAACTCTAGGGAATCCAAAATCTTTAATGATTTTAGGCAAAGGACTAACCCCTGGGTTTCAATCAGGAAATACATACTACAGAAAAGTAAATTATTCGCCATTACTAATCTCAGATTTTGATTTTGTACCAACATACGGTATGCCTGGGTCAGATGTTTGTTTTACACAGGGTCTACTGCCAAACCCATATCAGCAAGCCATACCTACAGGCAGGTTATCTGTATCATCTAATGAGTCTATTTTGACTTATATAGAAAAGCTAAAAGAACATGCTTTGCTAACTTACAAAGATACCTGGACTAAAAACTTTTTGCATATAAGTGGTGGTAAAAATGTTTTTGAAGTAAATACATTTTTTGAGAATATGAATGCTCTGAAAGAAAAAATAAAAGGGCCACTTGTAGGGGCTAATACTGAAGTTTTTGCTAAAAAAACCAATTTACCTATTGAGCTATACAACATTAGCGAGCAAGTAAATAAAGGGGTTTCTATGATTACTTATTTGGGGCACAGTGCACCTAATACAATAGAAATAGATATTGGAGAAGCATCTGACCCTACCAATGGCTATAGAAATAAAGGTAAGTATCCAGTTTTGTTTATCAATGGATGTAATTCTTTAGATATTTTTAACTCCTATACAAGATCAGAAAATTGGGTTTTAGCCCCCAATAGAGGTGCTATTGCTGCTTTTGGGCATTCAAGATTTGGTTATCCTAATTCTTTGTATAGGTACACAGAATTGTTTTATGAAGTAGCATTTACTGATTTAGATTTTTGGGGTGCCACACTTGGAGAGATTCAAAATGAAACCATAAAAAGATATTCTATAGATGATCCAAGCAATCCTATAAACTATACTCAAATACAGCAATGGACGCTTATGGGAGATCCAGACATTCGTTTTGTTGCCCCTAAAAAAACAGATTTTAGTTTAGATTCGCCCATATCTATTTTGTCCAAAAACAAAAATGAACGTTTGACAGTGAGTTCAGACTCTGCTAAAATTAGTTTTGTTATTGCAAATAAAGGAATCGTAAATACAAAACCACTACAAGTTTGTATTACTCGGTATTATGATAATTTGTCTAAATCTGTACAGTATGGGCCATTTAAAGTAGAAAATGTAGGTTCTTACACTCCAGTAGAGTTCACCTTTTTTAATGGACTTCCAAAATCTCAAGGAAAAAATTTGTTTGAAGTCTTTTTGGATTGTAATTCTAGCTTTGATGAATTAAATGAACAAAATAACATTTCAACACTAAAATTTGAGATGCCAAGTAAGGGAGTAAATTTGCTTTATCCTTACCCTTATGCTATTGTTGGAGATTCTAAAATAGACTTTTCAATAGAATCTCAAGACAGAAGTACTTTAAATGAAGAGTATTTATTTGAGCTATCTAAAGAGGCTAGCTTTACTTCTGTTTTTTTAAAGCAAAATGTAATTGCAGACAATGTGGCTATGTATAAAAACATAGATTTAGGTCCTATTGAAGACAGTACAACGTTTTATTGGAGAGCAAGACAAAAAAATGTGGCAATAGGAGAGGACACCATTTGGTCATCTAGATCATTTACATACATAAAAAACAAAACTGGCTGGGGACAATTTGAATATGATCAATTTAAAAACAATGAGCTAATTAGAATAAATGATACAGGAACAAAATTAGAATATGACAGTATTCAAACAAAGCTAAACTTTAGCACGGTAGGCGCAAATTTCACAGGAGATTTTATATACAACACAAGTTTAGCAATAAATGACAGAACTGTTGTAGAATCTTTATGGCATCCCGGGTGCACTGTACCTGGTTTTGTTTTGTTGCCTTTAGATGGAGCTAGTTTACTTTCTTACAGAGGAAAATCAGCAAGTGGATATTCATCTTGCGGTTTAGATCCCAAGACTACAGCTCATTTTGTTGCAGATAATGCACAGCATATGAGCAATATGCAGTCTTATCTAGAGAGTATTCCAGTTGGAGACTACTTAATTTTATTATCTACAAGCAACAATTTAATAGAAAATGTACCTGTAAATGTCTTAGATAAATTACATGAGTTTGGTTGTTTTACATTAGAGACTCTTAAAAACGGAACCCCTTACCTATTTGTTGGGAAAAAAGGAAGTGCTTTACCTATGTTTGAATCTTTTGATTTGGATAAATCTAAAAAAATAGAGCAAACGTATGTTATAAAAGATTTTGCAAGTTCTGGTGAAATAAAAGCAAAAGAAATTTCTGTTGCTACCTCTTGGGATGCGTTTTCATGGTCTTTTTTAGGTGTTAATACTGAAAAATTTTCTACTGATTTGTTTTCAGATACAAAAAACGTGTATGCAAGCAATGCATTTAAGAACTCAGTACCATCAGGGGATATCATTGATTTAAACAAAGAGACCTCTCTAAATTTATCCGCAGTTTTTACTGATAAGTCTCTAAAAACACTTAGCGAATTAGATCATTGGGCTTTGTTTTACACCATCTCACCAGAAGGAGTAGTTCTGCCAGCTGCTACATCAGGTACAAATAGAATTAAGTATAATCAAGGAGATGCCATTGTTGTAAAAGCAGCCTTTTTAAATGTTTCTACCGTAGATTTTGATACACTACAAGTAGGTGTTAAGGTAAAAGATGCTGTTGGAAATATTTTGATAGACAAACAAATTAAAACAAGCCCCCTAAAAGCTAAAGACACGTTGTTTTTCGATTATAGTTTTGCAAACAAAAGCTTGGTTGGAAATGTAATTATTGAGTTTAATTTTAATCAAAGTCAGCTTTTAGAGCAGTATTTAGGGAATAATAACTACACTCAAATGATTGCAATTGCAAAGGATGAAGTAGCTCCACTTACATATCTGAATTTGAATGGTGTAGTTCCAATAAAGGATGCATTAAGTACTAACAATCCAATTATTCAAATATTTATTTATGATGACAACAAAAACTTTCCCAAAAATGATACCTTAGGTATAGAAATGTATTTGTCTGGTCCCTGTGAAGATTTTAATAATTGCCTGTTAAAGCGAGTTTATTTTTCTCAAAAAGGATTGGTTTGGTCAAGAAACAAAGATTTCTTAGAAATTGACCTTCCTTTTTATGCATTAGAGCAGGGTAAGTACGAATTTAAAGTCTTTGGAGCAGATGCATACGGAAACATAAATGAAAAAGCAACAAGCATTACTTTTGAGGTCCAAGAAACTACTTCATTATCTGCTTTTTTGCCTTACCCATCTCCTTTTTCATCTCAAATGCGGTTTGCATATCAAATGAAAGGAAGCAAACAACCCCAAAAAATGAATGTTCAGATTGTAAATACCAATGGAAATTTGGTGTGTGAACTTACAGAGAAAGAGCTTGGACCACTAACGCCTGGTTCTAATCTTACTTCTTGGTCTTGGGATGGCACAGATAGGTTTGGAAATCAACTGCCTAATGGAATTTATCTATATAGATGTACTATATTAGATAATGAAATTGTAGAAATGAAAACAGAAGCAGATCGTTTGTTTAAAGACGGTTGGGGCAGTATAATGATAGCTAGATAGTTTTTTTAGGATATGGAAGAGGAAAAAATGCAAGACCCTGGTTTTGGGGCTAAGTATTACAGACCTTCAGGTAGGATGATTAATAAAGATGGTTCTTTCAATGTAAAAAGAACTGGAGTATCTCCATTTATAAATGGGTATCAGTTTTTGATAGACATTAAATTGGTTTATTTTTTTGGTATCATTTTGTTTTTGTTTGTTTTGTTTAATTTGTTTTTTGCTGCTATTTATTTTGGATTAGGCAAAGGTAATTTTAAAGGTATTGGTGATGATTATACCTTTTTAGATGTCTTTTTTTTTAGTGCTCAAACCCTAACTACCGTTGGCTATGGGGCTATAACTCCAAGCAGTATACTGTCTAATTTTATTTCTTCGTTTGAGGCATTTATAGGGCTTTTGTTTTTTGCTATGGCTACAGGTTTGTTGTATGGGCGGTTTTCTAAACCAAATGCAAAAATAAAATACAGCGATAAAATATTAGTATCTCCCTACCAAGAGGGTAGAGCGCTTATGTTTAGGATTGTAAATGCAAGAAGTACACAATTATCTGATATGAAAGTAAGGGTCATTTATTCATTTATGGAAAAAGAAAATGGGGAATACAACCGCAATTATTTTAACCTAAATTTAGTTAGAGATACGGTTATGTTTTTTCCTCTAAGCTGGACTTTGGTTCATGTATTGGATGATGAAAGCCCTTTTAAACCCTATTCATTAGAAGAATTGCATCAAAAAAGTACAGAGTTGATGATTTTGGTGACTGGTTACGATGATACTTTTGATCAGATAGTAACTTCTAGATACTCATATACAAGTTCTGAAATTGAGTTGAATGCCACTTTTGACCGTATTTTTCAGTCAAAAGAAGATGGAATAGTAGTGATAGAAGTAGACAAAGTAGGCGATTTCACATCTGTATCTTAATGTGAAATCTAACATTTTTTTTCAGAATGAATTATTGTTGAAAACAGGTTTTCTACATTAGATACTTTTAATCTCTACTAAATAATCATAATGTGTACCATCCAATATTTTTTTTATGCTAAGTCCGCACAGGTTACAAGCATCTTGTAGCAGATCATAGGATACATAAAGCCAGTCTAGGTTTAGTTCGCTTTCTTCAAAACAAATGGTATAATTCATATTGCCATAATAGTCATCATTCAAATCTATCACATAGCTTCCGTCCTCATCTTCATACATATAAATAATGTCTGAACTATCTAGCAATATTTTTCCATTTTGGTTTAGCAAACTTTTGCAGTGCAATAAAAAGCTATTTAGATTTTCTAGCCTACCGGCCAATCCTACGCCATTCATTAATAGCAAGATAGTATCAAATTTTTGATCTTTAAAACTTAGGAAGTCTTGCTCAATTATTTGTGTTACCCCTCTATCTTCTAGCACATCGCAAGCAAGCGTAGATTTTTCAAGTGCTGTTACATCCATTCCTTTTTCTTGTAAAATAAGGCTATGAACTCCAGCACAAGCCCCAACGTCCAATACCTTTCCAACGCAAAGGTCTAACGCTTTTTTTTCAATTTCTGGCAATTCTTCAAATTCTCTAAACAGGTAAGAAACAGGTATTTGTTCATCTCCGGCTAGATCTGAAAAAACTTCTATTTCTAATGTTTCGTCTTCTGTAAGATAAAATTGCTTTATGGCTGTTCCAAAAACGTCTTTGTTCATTTAGTCTATAAGTTGAGTGAGAGAGGATATGATTTCTGCTGGTGTCATCTTTTTTTGTATCAGTTTTAGTTCAGTCAACGTGTGTATTACTTTGTTTAGCATTTTTTCTGAAACTTCCATATGGCTATTCCATTCTGTTTCTTGTAGCCATTGTTGTGCATCTTTAATTGTAAGTTCGTACTCTTCTGCAATTTCTTTGTCTATTTCTGGTCTACTTTTGAATAGATCCAAACACATATTTATACCGTCTAAAAAATTTTCTAGTTGGTTCTGATTTTCTGTAATAAAATCTTGGTGCGCCACCAATACAAAACAAGGCCATGGAGTAGGGCAGGTATCTATTCTTTGCATTTCGCCATTATCTACAAAAGGTTGGGTAGTAAATTTTTCCCATAAAAATAAAGCTTCTTCCTCAGTTTTAAATAGATTTCTAGCTCCTTCTAAATTTTGAATTGTCAAAAAAGAGAGTGAATCAGATGCCCATTTTTTACCTTGAGCATAAACATATGCCATTAGATGTGAGCCACTCCCTAGCCTACTTATGGCAAAAGGCGTTGTAGAACTAGGTGTTTTTTTTGATGTTTTCCCTGTATGTACACCCCACACCAATGGAGAATCTACGTATATTTTTATGATTTTATATTCTTGGTTTTCAGCAATAAATTTTATGGCCCCCTCTGTAAGCAGTAATGCTAAGTTTATATCATTGTTTAATAGTGCTTGGGTCATGGCTCCTGTACCACCTGCAAACTCTATGAATTCATAATCTATTTCATCAAAAACCCCCTCTTCTTCTGCTATGTGCCATGGAAAATTAAAGTGTTCTGGTACTCCACCAAGTTGTATATTCATTATCTTTCTTCTATATAATCTATTACTTCTACTGCTGCTTCATTAGCAGATCCTATCAATTCTTCTTTATACAAACTCTTATTATTCCACTCGAAGATTAATTCTTTAATTTGCTTTTTTTCATTGCCAGAGTATTCTGCAGAAATGTATTCTGGCTTTTCAAAGAAGGTCAAACTATCTTTGTCCAAAGGTAAAGGATTAGAAATAGCTAATTTTTTTTCTCTAGTGTAGCCATCATTGTAATAAGAATATACATAAAACAACACTTTTTCTTTTTTCTCTTTTTCTAGATCCTCACTTTCTTGGTTTACGTAATTTTGGCTCTTTTTTTGTTTTACTACTTTAATGAGCTTCATTTTGACAGGATTTTCATTTTCGTTATTATACTCGTTTTCGCTTTCTGTATTTGTCAGTGCATGGTATAGTTGAGCTTCTGATATGCCTTCTTTGCTTTTGTATTCATCTGGTATTTTATATTCCATGATTATGTTGCTAAGCATAAGCATAAGTTTATATCTATTTTTTATGTCTTTAAAGACTTTGTTTTTTTCTGATGCAGAAAGTACTTTATCATTTTTAAACAAGTACTTAGCAGCCTCAAATTTCAATTCTTGGTCCTTGTCTTCAAACAATGAAAGCATTACTTTTTCTATACTATCACTTTCAGTATCAAGGGCTGTAATGATTTGTGTTATGTCTTTTAGATTAGACTTAATTACTGTAAAATTGCTGCTGTCTTTAGTCAGTTTTTTATATAGGTGTGCTACGTCTAAAAAATAACTACGTAAAAAAACCTCATTTGCTTTTATGCTATCGGTATTTATTTCTTTGTTAGAAAGGCACTCATTAGTAGATAGTAATAATTTTTTTTCCAAAGTCCATAAACTATCTTTCATCCAAAAGTTGAATGTTTTATGATTGTTTGCAAAAATTTGTAAACTATCATCTAATTTTGTAAGCAGACGTGTGTAGCTTTTCTTATTTTGTTTGATGTTTTTGATTGGTTCTTTTATCAAATCCTCTAAAGCTTTAAATCCTTTTCCTTTATTTATTTTTGTGAGGTATTCTATGCATGCTAATCTAAATTTTAAGCTGTCTTTTAAGTATGTTTTACTTAGTCTATACATAAAATCTGCTGTGGTAGAGTCGTTTACGTAACTGAGTACATGCAAAAGATCTAGTGTATTGTTTTCTAGTTTTTTATCGTTCAGTTTTGCTTCTTTTTCTGCATATTGTTGTATTAGTTTAACGTGGCTAGAATCAAAAGGATAAAAATCCAATGCTTTTCTAGCATAACTCTGTTGCAAACTGTCTTTAGATAATAAGGAGTCTAATATTCCTTTTGATTTATCTTTAAATAAATTAGAATTGCTATTTATCAATCGGGTGTCTAAAGAATCAAAATAATTAGAAACGTTTCTGTTGTTTTTTAGTTCTTCTGGGTAAAATACTCTTTGTGTTATTACTGTGTTTCCTTTTTGAGTAAAACGTAGTTCTCCTTGTCCATTTTGGTTTTTTATGTTGAAATTTACATGTAACCATTGTTTTTTAGAGGCATCAGAATTGCTTGAATCTCGTTTGCTTTCTTTAATGACATAATCTTCGTTGATAAAATCTTTTTTAAAGTAGCTAAACAATGAGTCTATGTTTGGTAAAGAATAATACTCTGAAAAAGTCTCTACATAGGTTTGGTAACAGATGCCCAAAGCGCTGTCTAGAGCGTAGTATTTATTTCTACTAGCAAAAGGGGCTATTTGTTTTTCATCTTTCTTTTTTCTACTATGTTCGTACCCTGGAGCTTTATAGTAATCATAATCGTCTAAATTGTAGTCTTTTGTGGTTCTAATGTTGCGGGTATGAATAAAATTTCTGTCACTATTCAGTACACTTTTTTCTAATTCTTTGGGCAGTAAAATAGATATGCTATCTGTTTTGGTGATGTATTTTTTATATTCAACAGATGAATAATTTTCAAATGTAAATGAATCAAAAAAATCTTTAGCTTGTTTTTTCGAACTTGCCTTTTTATCTATTTTGGCTACCAATAAGTAATTTCTGTACCCTCTATTTATGTACTTAAGCCAAACATAATGCCCTTTATTGGCTTTTATTTTTGCTTCTAAACTAGGGTATTTACCAAATGTGGTGTAACTACTATCTTTTAAGTCTGAAATAAATTCTGTATAATACTCCAATCCCCATTCAAACACTTCTTTGTCATTGAAATACCAATTTCCTATGGGTGCATTGTTGTATCTAAAAATGAATTGATTATTGGCATTAGAACCAGACCAATAATGTACTTTATACTCATCCTCTGTTGTGTAATACTGGTTTAATGCAAGCTCATTTTCTTCTTTTTTAGGATTGTATATGATGTTTTTGTATGTAGTGTTTGGGGGGGTAAGGATACTAAATGCGCCACTTGTATCTGTTATTCTTCTCCAATTTTCTTTTGGTAGTATTTCTTTTTTCCATTGTATAGAACCCAAAAATTTAGAAGCTTGCTCATTTTCTAGGGAGTCTTTGTTTAGCGCAGCCACTTGCAACAAATACAAAAAATAGTCTTTTTTATAAAGTCTAGCTTTGTAATAAATTTGTTTAGGGTCCAGATCCCCCCCGCTTTTTTGAAGGTAATTATTTTCTGAAGTTAGCGGTTCATTCCAACACAATTCTAACCCATTAGTGTCTCCTTTAATTATTTTTTTTCTACTTAAAATGTTAGGAGAGTTTAATAAATAATCTATGTCTGTTTCTGATATTTTAGAATTTTTGCTGCCTGAAGAAAACCATCTTTCATCTAATTGTTGAGCATCGAAGGCAATTTCTCTTATTGGATCTAAAAATACATTTCTTACAATGCCATTGCTAAAAGCAGTAAGAGGACCAGGTGAATTAACCGTAAAGTCAGCATTTAAAGGTTGTACTGTTTGCCAATTTTCTTTTGGAGTAAATTTTTGGGCATCTAAAGTATCTTTGGAAAAAACTGCTTTTAGAGGTTTTACACTATATCCTTTTTGTTTGAGCAATTCTATTAAACCTTTGTTGCCAGGTAGGTGAGCAGTACCTGCTGTATTAAAAGTAGACCTTAATTGAATTAGACTATCAATTGCGTCAGCCATTTTTATGTTTCTTACTGTTAGTAGCCTATACCTAAATTCCTCATCTTGAAGAAATTCCATTAAGGCATTTATCTTATTCAGATTCCCTTCTTGATAGGTAAGAATCATTTCTTCTTCTGCATTAAATTCAGAGAGGATGTCATACCTCATACTGTTTCTTGGGAGGTTTTCACCTGCAGACACATGGTCAAAGACTCGCTCAATACCATCTGTATATTTGCCATGTTTTGTGGCAATATAATATAGGTAACAATCAACAAAGTAGGGCATACCTTCAGGGTTGTATTCATCTCTATGAAAAATTTGATTTAGGTTCATTACCCAATTTTCATAACCGTCATATGCATCACCCCAGTCTTCAAAATAAGCATCTGCATTTTTTTTGCCTAGTACTTCTGTACCAAAATTTACCCAAGTTTTATTTGGGTCATATTGTTTAAAGGAGTAAGCATACAAAGAATCTGGATGTATTTCCATACTATATCCTTCTACTTTGTTAAAAGCATCAAGCATTGCATCAGAAAACTCAAATGCCCTTTTGTCTTTAACATGCATAGTCCCATATAAATAAGATGGTTTTTTTAGCCCATTGCCAGTAATCTCCCAAAGAAGATTATGAAATTCTTTTTCCAATACTACTGAATCTTTTGGAACTGTGTCTCCCTTCATGTTAAACCAATGTTGTTCTTGTGGTATGCCAGCTAGGTATTCTATTTGGCTCTGAAGGGTGCCATTCATATACCAGCATTTCTCTGTGTCCTTTTTGAACCCCCTTAAATAATGGACTTGTGATTTTATTTGCCCAGTGGAGTACCACTCTGTTTGTAAAGAATCTAATTTATCCTTTTTGTAAAACTCCTCTAGTTTTAGTGTTCCGTTTTCGTGGTATACTACTCGTTTTCCTACCAAACTATCTTCTTTGTATCTAACTTTGCTCATTAGTTTAGTGTTTTGGTGGTACCAAAACCATTCGCCATTTTGCCTGCCTTTTTTAGAATAATTGCCTGTTTTTTTTAGCCCGCCATCATTGTGGTAAAAATCCCATTTGCCAACTCTGTTATTTTTGACATAATCACCCTCCATTTCTTTTTTGCCATTGGCGTAGTACCATACCCATTTACCCTGCCTTACCTCGGGGTCTTTTTTAGCCAAAAAACCTTCGTTTTGTACTTGATTGTTGTCTATATAATGATCTTTGAAAGCCCAGTAAGTTGTATCTTGTGTTTTAATTTCAGTTTCTATTCTATAATATCCTGCTAGTTTTTTTGTGCATTCATTCCAGTTTCTGTCATAAAAAATAGTGTCAGTTTTTTGTGCAAACAATTGGCAAAGACCAATAAAGAAAATACTTAGAGTAATAAATGAGTTTTTTTTCATGTAGCAGATATTCTTTTTTTTGGATCTTGTGTTTGTTTAGAATTTTTGTTTTAAACTTTTTACAGCATGTATAGAATTCTTTTTTGATTTGGTTCTGTAGGAATCTATTTTAAAAAAAAATAGGGGTGACTCACTAAGAATGTTTTTCAAATTAGATTTTGTACACTTATTTCAATTAAGAATAATTTAATTTCTGTAATACTAAATTTAACCATAAGCTTTCTAAAGTTCTAAATTTGGTAACTATTTTTGTAAAAAATAGTGTATTTTTAGTGAAATACCTTCTATAAATCAATAATTTAGTGCTATGAAAATAAAAACGCTCATTCTTTGTTTGGCTATAGTAAGCTTATGTTCATGTATTTTTGATAGAAACAACAAGCAAGCTGAAGTATTGTTTGATACTTTAGAATCTAATAATCAAGTCCCAAGTGACTCACTTACAGATACTTTAAAAAATGCTTTTTCTCATTTCGATGTTGAGTCATTGGATTCTTCACATCAAAAATCTTTTTGGTTCAATGCTTATAATTTTTATTTAGAAGATATGACTTACAACAGAACTGGGTATTTAGATGTAGATGAGTTTTACAAAAAATCTTTTTTAATTGCCAATAGAAAAATGACTTCTAAAGAGTTGATACAGAAAATAGCATCTTACCATGATTCAAGGCTTGTTCTAGGATTAGATTTTTCTACCACTACTAGTTCAAGAACCAGAGATATTGTACTTATCACTAATTCAGATCAAATGCTAGATAGCCTCTGTACAAATCTTATAAATGATCAAACTTTTGTAAGGGTAAAAAAAGACATTAAACAAGTTTACTATCCACAGCATTTCGATTGGCAACTTAAATATGTGGATTCAACTATCAGCATTAAACAGTTTGTCTTAAAGTACCATAAAAACAGTAGTTTGGCTGCTTACAAGT
This sequence comes from Cytophagales bacterium, assembly GCA_043770215.1. Classification (GTDB taxonomy): domain Bacteria; phylum Bacteroidota; class Bacteroidia; order Cytophagales; family JAAEPT01; genus JAYVIQ01. Next base: position 21,305 of record JAYVIQ010000045.1, read on the forward strand.
TCAAGCCTTATCCATTTAGTACAAAGCTTAGAAGTGTAAATAGTACTCCTTTGTAAATTTTTTATACTCCTCTGTGTATTTGTTATCATCATCATATACAACAAGTTCTGTATACAAAGTTCTAGTTATGTGTTTTGTAAATTCTATCATAATCCTAGATTTTTCTTTCTTTATTTTTGGGTAAACAGTACAAACTCTACTCAAAAATAACCCTGCGTGTTCAAAAATAGTAATCAGATATTCTTGGTCAGAAGCTGGGTAAATGATACAAATCTTTCCTTCGGCGGTACTTTTAGAGAAACAAAATTGTGCAAAATCGATCATACTAAAATCTTCTTGGTGCCTAGCTATTTGTTTATGAGCACTAGGGTTTACCAATGAATTTCTAAAAAAAGGGGGGTTACTTACAATTAAGTCTTGCAATGGACCATGCCAATCTAAAAAACTGGTGTGTGTTGCTTTTAATTGATTTGCCCATTTTGAATTTTTAAAATTTTCAGCGCTTTCTATAACCGAGGGCTTATCTAAATCTATGGCCTCTATACATGCTTTTGGTGTGCATTTCTGTGCCAACGCAAGTGCTATTATCCCGCATCCAGCTCCTATATCTATTATAGAGTTTGTATTGGAGCAGTCTGTAAAAGAAGCTAATAAAATGGCGTCTGTGCCTACAGCAAGAGTAGATAATTGGTGCTTGATTTCAAATTGTTTACAAACAAAAGGATTTAGATTTCTACGTACTTCCAAAGCTAAAACATTAAATTATGGTATTAATATCTAAAATCTAGGTTTTTTTACTTTATGATTGCGCTGGGTTTGGGTGCATTTAAAAAAAGTTCTAAATCCAGAAGTTAAATTGGTTTAGGAATTATGGAATTATTTTTGACACATATTTTTGAGCAAGTGCATTGTAGGTGTTCGCTCTTTTTTTTGCTTCTTCGGGTAAGAAATTTTCATCTGATAGTACTGCAAAGTATCCGCTTTTCTGAAAATAATAAATAGTATTTCCTTGGTTTACTGAAATCAATGAATCTGTTTTTTTATCAAAAAAGTACTGAGTGGTAATAGTTGTACCATTTGTATTCTTTTTTTCTACTATGCGTACTAGATTTGGATATTTTGGAATGAAATAAAATTTTATGGTAGCAGCATCTATTTCTTGAGTTTTAGATAAACTTTTTTGTTTTTGAATTTTTGCTACTTTGCGGTCTATTTTTTTCATAGCCCTGTCTTGCCAAGATCCAAAAGTTAATTGGCTAATTAACAGTAAAATAATATAGATTAGTTTCTTTTTTTTCATTTTATCTAACTTTTTAAATCTACCTATCAAACACATAACATCAAAGATGTATTATCCAACACAGATTCTCTAATTTATAATTCCTTGTATTTTAAGCGTTCTTTTTTGATTTTTTGTATAATCAAAAGTATAAATCATGTTTTTTTGTGTTGTGTCATTTATTGAAATGAAAAAGAGAATTTACTTTTCATTTTTTTTCTTTTCAGTCCCTATAAAAACTATAATTAGCTAGTCAAAGTATAAATCGCCATTGATGAAAGCAACAACTTCTGGATGAATTTTTACATCACTTAATTTTACTTTTTTTTGAAGAGAAATACCATCCAATGTTCTGCATCTGCTTAGCGCTACATACAGTTGTCCAGCTGCAAAAGCACCCTTATCTAAGTTTATTTCAATATGATCAAAGGTTAGCCCTTGTGACTTATGTATGGTTACTGCCCAAGCAAGTTGTAATGGTAGTTGAGTAAATTTTCCTTTTACCTCTTCTTTTATTTTACCTTCTTTATCTAACGAATACTCTATGTTTTCCCAATTGTCTGTTTTTACATCATACTCATTGCCATTATCTAGTTTTACTTTTACAAAATCAGTTTCTAAGGCAATTATTTTTGCTAAAGTACCATTAACCCATTTTTTTTCTATGTCGTTTTTTACAAACATAACCTGTGCACCTACTTTAAAACTGAGTACTTCGGCAGTAGGCAATTGAGATGGAGGGAAATTTTTTTCTACCTTTCCATTATAAAATTTGGGTACACTTTTTAGTTCTTCTAGCCTTTTGTTGTTTGTTTGCTCCACGGTATCTTTTCTAGAAGCAAGTAGAATCACAAATTTGTCTTTTGGCAAAATGCTTTCAAATTGATAATTTATGTCTACTAATTCTTCTTCTTCAATAGTACCTATGCGTACCTTGTCTAATAAAGAAATAAAAAACTTATCAGATTGTCTGAAAACCTCATCAAACTGAATATGACTAGGTGAAAGCGATTGATAAGCAGAAGAGTAGAAAAAATAAAAAGATCTGTAAATAGACCCAATACTTGCTCTATCTTGTGGAGTAACTACTGGCTCTAACTGAAAAGGGTCGCCAACAAATACAATTTGCTTGCCACCAAAAGGGATTTCTTGGTCTTCTGAGTGAAGTCTTAAAATTACGTCTATGGCATCTAACATGTCTGCTCTTACCATAGAAATTTCATCTAAAACCAAAACCTGTATTTCTTTTAACAGTTTTCTTTTTGTACTTGTATACCTAATGTGATACAAGCGTTCGTCGTTTGGTTTTATTGGACCAAAAGGGAGCTGAAACAAAGAGTGCATAGTCATGCCTCTAGCGTTTATAGCGGCTATGCCTGTTGGGGCTGCTACTACAATTTTCTTTTTAGAGTTTTCTGTTAAATATTTTATGAAACTAGATTTACCTGTACCAGCTTTTCCAGTTATCAAAACAGATTTGGTGCTAAACTCTATGGCATCAAATGCTTTTTGGGCTTGTGTGTTTAGTTCTATCAATACGTAATTATGTCTTCTATAATTTTAGATGATTCATAGATGTAAATATCTTGTTTTATTTTTTTAGCAAATTCATTAAACTTAGCCGTTTTGGTTGTATCACCATTCCATGTTTTTACATCCGCTTTTAAACCATTTACCTTTATGCCATCAATATCAAAAAGAATGTTTTCATATTTTTCTCCTTGAGCCTTTTCACTATTCATCTGCGCTTTAAATTCATTGTAAGAAAGTGGGTAGGTAAGGTCTTTTCTTATTTCTGAATAGTATTTTGCTCTTTCATCATATAGTTTAAATGTTTTGTCTTGGGCAATTCTATCAGTACTGTTTTTGATAATGGTTTTAAAATCACCAACGTAGCTCTCATAGTTAGTATAAGGAGTAGATTTAATTACATCCCATGGCATAGCATGTTCTATTTCTCTTTCTCCGTTTTCTATGTATGAAAAATTATTTGGTGTAACTATGTCAGATTCTACCCCTTTAAGCTGTGTAGCACCTCCATTTATTCTATAAAACTTTTGCATAGTGTATTTTATAGATCCAAGTGGTGCCATGCTTTCATTTTCGTAGCTTATGTACCTATCTAAATCATCAAATCTTTGTACAGTGCCTTTGCCATAAGAACTTTTGCTACCCACTATAACAGCTCTTTTGTAGTCTTGCATGGCAGCTGCCAAAATCTCAGAGGCAGAGGCACTTCCTTGGTCTATCATAATTACTAAAGGGCCAGCATACACTATTTTTGAATCGTTGTCATTCATTACTTGCCCATTACTATACCTGTCTTTTACTTGTACAATTGGCCCATCTTTTATAAATAATCCACCTATTTCTACTACATCTCTTAAAGAACCACCACCATTGTCTCTTAAATCAATTACAATGCCGTCTACATTGTCTTCCATTAATTTTAGCACTTCTTTTTTAACATCTACAGCGCATCTTCTGCCATTTTCATTATTAAAATCTGCATAAAATTTTGGTAAGTACAAATAACCAGTTTTGGTGTTGGTTTTAGAGTTTTCAAAAATAGCGCTCTTTGCGTAGGTTTCTTCTAAGATTACTACGTCTCTAATAATGGGTATAATTGCTTCAGAACCATCTATTTTTCGAACAGTAAGGCGTACTTCCGAACCTTTTGGACCTCTAATCAAGCGTACAGCTTCGTCTAGATTCATGTCTACAATACTTACTGGTTCCTGTGTATTTTGTGCAACTTTTAAAATCACATCACCAGTTTTTAATTGACCTTGTTTCCATGAAGCAGATCCTGGAACTATTTGTGTTACGCTTGTGAATCCGTCTTTTTGCTGTAGTGTTGCGCCTATCCCTTCTAATGTACCAGACATTTGTATATCAAAATCTTCTTTGTCCTGAGGTGGAAAAAAGTTAGTATGTGGATCATAAAGCTCTGTAAGACAATTGAAATAGATAGCCAATCTGTCATCTCTATCTACCTCTTTCATACGTTTAAACCATTGTTTGTGGTTTTTGAGTACTCGTTCTCTTGCTTCAACTTCTAATTCTGTATAAGATTTTAGCTTTACAGTATCCGAGTTTAGTTTTGCTTTTTGTTGGGCTGTTTCTTTGCTATAAATGTCTGAGTAAATACTGTAAATCATGTATTCATTCCATCTCGTTTTTAGCTCAAATTTTGAACTTGCAAATTTTATCTTTTCAGGATCTAGATTTATTTTTTGTCCTTTGTTTATTGATTTTATGGGTGTTTTTAAAAATTCTTCATACAAAACTGATGATGCTACCGTTCGTTTAGTAATTAATTCATGGGATAGATTAAAAAAGTCAAATTTTCTGTCCTTTATCTGATCATCTAACTTGTAGCGCCATTTTTCTAAAGAAGATACGTCTTCTTGAAGTAAAAAGCGTTTGTTGTAATCTAATTTTTCTATGTAAAGATCAAATAACTTAGAGGATAAAGAATCATTTAACTGAATTGGATTAAAATGGTCTTTTTCTAAAACTTTTAGCAATGCACTCAAAATTACTGCATCTTTATCTGTCTGAGTTTTAGAACTAAATGATATTAATGCTTCGCACGATGCTAAAAGCACTAATAGAAAACTGAACTTCGCTATTCTTTTATTCATATAAAGCGTATATTTAGACTGGAAATATACAATTTGTTAGCACAATAAAGAAAGAATTCATTGTATCTTGGAAATAAATTTTATAAAATAACATTATCAAACGGGTTAGATGTCTTTAATTTCAAAAATATGGAGTAAAGCAATATTGTTAGGGACATCACATTCTTCTGATGTAAACCTTACAACAAGAATAATGCACACAAACAGGACATGTATGTATTCATTTTTGCTTCATGTTTTTTTTGCATCAGTATTTTTAACAATGCAACTGCCCATTTTAGCATTAATCATTTTTGTTTTTATTACTTTAATGTTTTTGGTTCAGTTACTTACTTGGCAAGGTAAGTACAATGCATCTAGGATACTATTTATAGCAATTAGTAATTTGATAGTATTTATTTTCTCTATCATTTTGGGCGAAGATGGGGGTACATATTTTTTGTTTTTCTGCATAATTACATGCGTATTTACTTTTTTTGGAGCTAAAGAAAAAGAACTACTAATTCTTAGCGTTTTAATTTCTCCATTCTTATGGTTGTGTTTAGAATTGTCTAATTACGAATTGTTTAAAATCATTCCCAAAATTACTTCTGAGAATTTAAGCCTATTAAAATTTTTAGCTATTACTACAACTTTTTTATGTATGTTCGTTTTTTTGTTCGATTTTATGGTCTTTAGCTATAAGAATGAAGATTTGTTAAATTCTACTATTCTAACACTGCGTACAAAAGAAAAGGAACTTACAGAAAAAAACAAAGATTATTTAACCTCTACCAAAGAGCTATTGAGCATACAGCAATTATTATCTGCAAACCAGGTAAATCTAGAAGAAGAGAAATCAAAAGCTGAAAAAGCATTAAAAGTAAAAACTGATTTTCTTTCTAGTATGAGTCATGAAATAAGAACACCTATGAATGTAATTGTGGGTCTTACTGATATACTATTAGACACAGAAATTGACCATGAAAAGTTAGAAAACCTACATTTAATAAAAAATAGTTCTGATAATTTACTTGTGATTATAAATGATATTCTTGATTTCTCTAAAATGGATAGTGGTAAACTAATCATAGAAAACATTGAATTTGATTTGTTTAATAAGCTGAATGATGTAAGAAAATTTATAGAAGTAAGAACAAAAGAAAACAACAATACTATAGACTTAAAAATAGACAAGAATGTTCCTCAGTTTGTTTCCTCAGATCCAGTGAGAATTACACAGGTACTCATGAATTTACTTTCTAATGCCAATAAGTTCTCTAAAAATGGAAAAATTCAGCTTTTAGTCTCTCTAAAAAAAAATCACTCGCCTACAAAATCTAATTTGTTGTTTGAAATCAGAGATAATGGTATTGGTATTGAAAAGGAATCTTTAGACAAAATTTTTGAAAGTTTTACTCAAGCATCTAGTAGCACAACACGTCAGTATGGCGGTACTGGTTTAGGTTTGCCTATAAGTAAAAGAATAGTTGATTTTCTTGATGGTGCAATATGGGTGGAAAGTGAAGTGAATATAGGGTCTAGTTTTTTTGTAGATTTACCTTTAAAACATAAAGAATTTATATCCAAAAAACAGCTTAAGGGCCTAGTTTGTGAGGATTATGAAATGAATCAAATGCTTATTCAGAAGACTTTTGATAATCTAGAAATAGGAGTGGATTTTGCACTTACATTTAAAGAATTCAAAGAAAAATTCTCAAATCCAGAGTATTCATTTTTGATGTTTGATGTAAATAAAGATGAATTTGCCTGGGACTTAGTAAAAGGTTTTATTCTAGATAAAGGAATATTGCAAAGTAAAGAAGTACTTGTATATAGCAATTTTTTTAATGAAGAAATGGCACAAATGGGTATTCAAATTGTTTCTAAACCAATAAATAATAAGGAAATAAAATTATTTAAAGATTCATTATTATCTCAAAAACAGTAATTCAGTTTTTGTAGACATAGCTTCATTAAAAGTGTAATTTGCTGAAGTAAATGAACACAATTCTTCTTTTGTTTTTATTTCATTTTTTAGAATAAAACTTGCCATAAGTCCCCGTGCTTGTTTTGCATAAACCATTACTACTTTAGGTCCATTTGGTGAATTTTCTTTGAAAATAGGGGTTACTACTGGGTTTAAAAATGAATTTAGTTTTAATACTTTAGCATATTCTTCAGAGGCAAGATTTACAAGAATTTCATCTTTTTTAAGAACTTTATTTATTTGATTGGCTAATTTTTTATCCCAATACTGGTACAAGTTTTTTGCTTTAGGAGAAATCTCTAACTTAGTGCCCATTTCTAATCTATAAGGCATTATTAAATCAAAAGGTTTTAAAATACCATACAATCCAGATAATATAACTAAATTATCTTGAGCATAGGCTAAGTTTTTAGCAGAGTAATCTCTGATATTTAACCCACTATACACTTCTCCATCAAATGCAAAAGCTGCGGCTTTAGTTTCGTTTATGTCAAAAGGTAAGCTCCAATTTTGGTATCTATTATGGTTTAATTCTGCCAAGGCTGGGCTTAAATTCATTAATTTAGCAATTGATTCAGGATTCAGTTTCTTAAGCTTTTGAATCAACTTTTCTGCTTCTGCAGAAAAAAAAATCTCGGTATGCGCTATAGGAAGTTCTTCTTTAGAGAAGTTTAGTTTTTTTGCCGGAGACAGTATTACCTTCATTTTTATTTTTTTTAAAGATTGACTATAAAATATTTGAATGCAAATATTTATTTTTTGTTTTCAAGAAACTCAACATAATTTGATTTCTATAGATGTATAAAGGTACTATCATATTGTTTATTTTTTACTCTATGAATAAGTCCTAATTTGGGTCCACATCTAATATGATTCTTATATTTTTGAAATCTGGCTTTAGCAATGTATGCTCTACAATTTCTAATAAATACTCTTTTACACTTTTTATGTAAGTGTGGTCTTTTGGTAGTTTAAAAAATATTTGTTCTAAAAACTGATTTCTAACTCTATTTATTATTGGCTCTTCGGGTCCAATGATGGCTTTTATACCAAATTTTTCTTTTAATATTCTGCCCAAGTACAAACTGCATCGTTCTGCTGTGCCTTTGTCTTCATGCTTTATAATTATTTTTATTAATCTACAAAAAGGAGGGTATAAAAACTGTTTTCTAAAACCCATTTCTTTCTCATAAAAACCATTAAGGTCTTGATTCATTACTTGTTGAATCAATATGTGGTTTGGATTATTGGTCTGAATCAATACTTTACCTCCTTTATTTGCCCTACCAGCTCTACCAGAAATTTGCGTAAGTAGTTGAACCACTCTTTCTGAAGCTCTGAAATCTGGAAAAAAAAGCATTCTATCAATATCAAACACAGTTACAAGAGTTACATTATCAAAATCTAACCCTTTTGTGACCATCTGTGTCCCAATAAGTATATCCGTTTTTCTACTTCTAAAGTCAGAAAATATTTCTTCTAGCTTATTTTTTGTACGGGCAGTATCAGTATCTAGCCTAGCAATCTTTGCTGTTTTAAAAATGGTTTGTACATCATCTTCTAGTTTTTCTGTGCCCATACCTACAGGGTAAATACTTCTAGAGCCACATTCTGAACAGTTTGTAGGTATGCCTTGTTGGTGTCCGCAATAATGGCACTTAAGTTCATTGCTGCCTTTGTGTAACGTAAGACTTACATTACAGTTTATACAATGAGGAATATATTCACAAGAAGTGCATTGTACATAGGGAGAATATCCTCTTCTGTTTTGAAATACTATTGCTTGTTCTTTAAGTTCCAGCGCTTTGGACATTAAGTCAATAAAGGCATCAGAAAAATAATTTACTCCATTTTTTACGTAAGGAGAAGGGCTAAGAAAGAGTTGTGGAAGTTGAGATAGACCATGTCTTTTTGTAAGATTTACCAATCCATATTTGCCTTCTTTGGCAAGAAAGTAACTTTCTAAAGAAGGGGTAGCTGTGCCTAAAAGTACTTTTGCATTATGCAAGTGAGCCAAATACATTGCAGAATCTCTTCCATGGTATCTTGGAGACGGTTCATGTTGTTTATAGGAAGCATCGTGCTCTTCATCTATAATTACTAATCCTAAATTTTCAAAAGGCAAGAATATAGATGACCTTACACCAAGTATGATTTGAAATTCACCATTTTTTAAACCCTTGTAGGTTTCTACCCTCTCATTATCAGAAAATTTACTGTGATAAACGCCTAAAGATGAGCCGAAAATTTTACGTAATCTGCTGAAAATCTGAGTAGAAAGAGCAATCTCTGGCAGTAGATACAAAACTTGTTTGCCTTTTAGAAGCATCTCTTCTATTAAATGTATGTAAATTTCTGTTTTGCCACTTCCGGTTATTCCGTGCAATAAACAAATGTTTTTTTGATCAAAAACAGTGTTTATTTCTTCGAAAGCATTTTTTTGAGCTTCATTAAGCGGTTTTTTGTCTTCTGTATACCTGTCTACTCTAAACCTAGAAACAGGTTGCTCAAACTCATGCAATACCTGTTTTTTGATAAGTGTATTTAGAGATGAGCTGCTGAGCTCTTGCAGTAAAAAACTAGATTTTTCTAAACCAATAGAATTTAGTTCAGGTGTAGATAAGCAATTTGTCTCTTTCAAATAATGTAAAATGATTTCTTGCTGTTTTTCGTTTTTTTCTAAGTCTTTAAACAGTTTTTCTAATCCATTTTCTAAAAATAAATTCTGGTTTAGGCGTATTTTTTTTATTTTTTTGGGGCTATACTTATCTTTTACCTGCTCAAACAGTAGAATGGCATCTTTTTTTAATAACTCAGAAATGATTTTATTAAGTTTTTTTAGTTTAAGTGTTTTTTCTATTTCAGAAAAAGAAAGGTATTCTTTCTTTTTTAATAAAGTAAGAACACTTATTTCATCAGCACTTAAATTTTCTTGCCAGATGTATTCTGGTTTTAATTGTACACTAGATTCGCTGCTCAGTTTTAAGCCAGCGGGCAAAGCACAAATGAGTACTTCTCCAGGATGAGCAAGGTAATAATCGCTCATCCAATGAATAAAGTTTATTTGTATTTTGCTCAAGAGTGGAGTATCATCTAAGATATCTAAAATGTATTTTGCTTCGTAATTTCTTGGAGGATCTTCTGATATAGCAACAACAAGGCCAGTGTATATTTTTTTTTGTCCAAATTGAATCACAACTCTGTATCCAATATTTACTAAGTCATTCCATTCATTGGGTACCCTGTACGTATAAATTTTTGGCAAAGGCAAGGGTACAATTACTTCTACAAAAAAAGTGCTGTAGGCGGTGTGTATTATTTCCTTTTCAAATTCTAACATGGGGTAGAAATTAATTTATTGATTTCAATAATTTCTAAACTCATGTCTATTTTTTCATTAAGTATTTTGGTGTTTTCTAGTAGTTGTTTTAGAAAATCAGCATACGCTATGCTCTTATTATACAGTGGTTTGTGTTGAATAGAAGTGCTTATGTTTTTAATTTTTGTTAGCAATGAAATTGTTTCTGGGCTAAAAAAAGCATTGCAAAAAGCGGTGTAAATAATATCAGTAGCCAATTCATTCGGATGTATTAGGTCACTTTTATAAAACCTATAATCACGTAAATCATCCAGTACTTTTTCGTAGCTTGGCAAATAAGTAACATTAGAATATTTCTGTTCTAATTTTGCACAAGCAACCCGTAAAGTACTTTTGCTTAATTGGTTTTCTGGTATCCCATCTTTTGTATGCCTCACAGGGCTTATGTTTAAAATAATTTGGGTTGCTGGATTAATCTTGGTGTAAGCGTTATCAAAACCTTGTATTATTTCTTCTACTTCAAGTATTCTTTTTGTAAATAATTGGGCAGGTTGTTTGTGGCAATTGCCTACAAATAAACAATTTTGTTGTAATGTATGTACAAAAGCGGTACCAAATGTAAGTATAAGCACATCTGTTTTGGCTAAAAAAGAAGATAGCTTTTGGTTTAGAGCTTCTATTTTTTGATTTAATTCTTGTTTAGAATACCCAAAAATAGAAGAATGCAAATCATGATGAAACCACAAATCTTGATTATGTACAATAAGAGAGTTGTCTAGACCAGCTTTATTTTCTAGTATTTTAAAAATAGATAAGGGGTTAAATGTTGTTCCAAAAGGGTTTGATAAAGCAGGTATTTTGCCAGCAAGTAATCGTAAACCTATTTCATCTGAAAAGCAAGATCCTAGAAGCAAAAAATTGTGCTTATGAGTGTATTTGACTAAATTATTTTGAAAATCTACAGGCGTATTTAGCAACATAATACAGCAAAATTAAGCATTTTTTTATTATTTCTATTTTTTTCAAATGTTCTCATAGCTCGTTTTCTTACAGCTAGCCAACAAATTTCTTTAACTCCAAAATATTTATTTGCTGAAAAAATGGTAAGTTGTTCGAGTTTTTCTCTGATTTTTAATCCCGAATTTATAGCAATTACATAGGTTGCCCAACTTTTAACTGAGTCAGATTTATGTTTTGAAATAATTCTCAGTAGCTCACTATCATTCTGTTTTATAGTTTTTTTTAGAATTCCTAAACCAATAGCGTCGTTTACTGTATTTACATTTTGTTTTTCTAAAGCTTCTATGTAGGCTAAAATGGATTCTAAATAGTCATTTCTATTTATTTTTGCCAATATATTTTGAAACATTTTTTTTTGGTCTACGGCAAACCATTCAACAAGATTTGGAGATTCTAGCTCGCCATTATTTAGTTGGTCTAAAATTTCTTTGGGGATGTCTTTTATAGATTTTGAATTTTTTCTTTTTATTTCTTCCACAGATTTATGTATGGCACAATGAATAGTAGATTTTCGTTTCCTACACAATAAAAATATAAAAAATGTAGAACCTTTAGCCCATCTAAAAATAGAATATGAAAGTTATTGAGTTACATTTAAACTGTCTTTAGGAGCAATTTTTTTTTCAGCAAGTTCTATTACCTCTCTAAAATATTCTGGATTTTTAGAATAGTATTTAAAGCTTGAATCAAATTTTTCTATTGATATCTTTAAACTATCAAGCAAAATAGGCTTATAATGACCCAGAAATAGCTGTTTAGAGCTATCGGATTGTAATCCTTTTTGATAGGTTATTTCTTCAGCTACCATCATTTTAGCCATAGCAGAAGCCATGTCTTCTTTAGATAAAACGTTTTTTGGTATTTCTGGTGCAGATGTGCATCCAACAAAAACGAAAACCATAGAATAAAACACTATTTTTCTCAAAATCTTTTTCTTTTTTTAATGTCTAAAACTACGTATAAAAGCTAAGAAAATCCAGTAACCTATCTAAAATATGTAGCCCTATTACTCTTCTAATCCTTTAGATAATAAACATTTTTACAATGCTAAAATATATAGCAATGCCTATAATATCGTTTGCTGTGGTAATAAAAGGACCTGAAGCTATGGCAGGGTTTATGTCAAATTTTTCTAAAATAAGTGGCGTAATGGTACCCATCATAGAAGAAATTATCACCACAGTAAATATAGCAATGCCAACAACAATAGAAAGATTTGTATCTTGCTTGTAGGCATATACAAATAAAATTACCAGTATAAATATAGATACACCATTTAAGAGAGATACCACAAAAGATTTAAATAGCTGAGTAGAAACATCTTCATCAAAAGCACTTTTATTGGCTAAACTTTGTACAACTATACTACTAGATTGTATGCCTACATTTCCGCCAGTAGCTGTTATTAATGGAATAAAAAAGGCAACAGCCGTTAATTCTTGAAGCGGTCCTTCAAAAACACCCAAGAGCATAGCACTCAATAATCCCCCCAAAACACCTATCAGCAGCCAGGGTAATCTAGCCCTAGTTAAATCCCAAATGCTGTCAGAGTGCCCTACATTTTCTGAGATACCGGCCATTAAATTCCGCTCAGTTTCTGCCTGTTCTGTAATTACATCTAAAATATCATCTATGGTTATTCTGCCCACTAATTTGGTTTGCAAATTTACAACGGGTACAGCATCTAAATCGTATTTTGTCATGATTTGTGCAACTTCAAAATCTGCCATAAATACATCTACCATAATCAAATCTTCTTCATAAAGATCTGCAATTTTGGTATGGCTAGGTGCCAAAACTATTTTTTTTAGAGATACCCTACCTAAAAGTTTGTCTTTGTCATTTACTACGTAAATAGAGTATAATTTATCTACATTTTCTGCTTGTCTTTTTATTTCTTCTATACATTGGCCTACTGTCCAATTCGCATCTGCTTTTACCAACTCTTTGGCCATCATTCCGCCAGCACAGTCTTCTTCATACCGCAACAATTCATGCAAATGTTCTACTACTTGAGAATCTTCTACAAGAGAAAGTACTTCTTCTCTAGCTTTTAAATTTTGCTCATTTAAAATGTCTGCTGCATCATCAGAATCTAAGTGGGGGAGTAGGTCAGCTACTTCTTTAGAAGTAAATGTTTTTAAAAATTTTCTTCTAATGTCTGAATCAAGTTCGGCAATTATTTCTGCACTTTTTTCAGATTCTAGAATGTCAAAAATAAATTTACTTTGCTTAGAGTCTAACTCAGTTAAAATTAAATTTAGGTCAGCAACGTGCAAATCTAATAAACTATCCACCAAAAAAGTTCTATCTTGTGCTTCTATGGCATTTTCTATCTGTTCTAAGAATTCTTTTGTTAGTTCAAATTGCATGATGCTAATCTTTTTTGTTTGTGGGTAGTGCTTTTAATCTTTGCAATTACGTAAATTTTAATTAATCTTATGGCTATTATTTGTTTAAATCTTGCCTTACACTTTCACTTTTTTTAAACAAAATATAAAAAGATTCATAGTCAACTTTTTTGTAGAAAAGTAGTGTTTAATCTTTTACAACGATTAGAATTATGCTTCAAGACCCTTACTTGCCTGCTTTGTCAATTCTACAAACTGTGCTACACTTAGCTGCTCTGCTCTGGCAGACAAAAAGAATTCATCTATATTTTCTGTTTCTAAATTTAGACACTTAAGCGCATTTTTAAGCGTTTTTCTTCTGTTGTTAAATCCTTGTTTCACCAATTGGAAAAACAGTTTTTCGTCACAACCGAGTGCAGTAGTTTCGTTTCTTGTTAAGCGTATTACTCCAGATTTGACTCTCGGAGGAGGGATAAAAACATGCTCATGTACTGTAAAAAGGTACTCTATTTTGTAGAATGCTTGTAGCAAAACACTCAGTATGCCGTACTGCTTATTGCCTGGAGGAGAAGCTAACCTTACGGCAACTTCTTTTTGAAGCATACACACTACCTGTGTATATACATCTCTGCTTTCTAAGACTTTAAAGAAAATTTGCGAGCCAATGTTGTAAGGAAAGTTTCCAATCATGGCTATTTTGCCATCGAAATAATCTGAGGGTTGTTTTCTCAAAAAATCTCCGGCAACTATTCTTTCTTTTAAATATGGGAAATGATTTTGTAAATAGAGCACAGACTCGGTATCTATTTCTGCCACTTTTATATTGGCTTGGCGTTGTATAAAATACTTGGTTAAAACGCCCATTCCAGGCCCTATTTCTAGAATAGATTCGTTTTCGTTTACCAACAATCCATCAACAATTTGTAAAGCGATGCTTTCATCGTTTAAAAAATGTTGTCCTAAATGTTTCTTTGCCTTAACTTTATCGTTCATTTGTACCAAAATTACAGATAATGATTATCAATTACGAATACTATACCCAATTAGAATTAGAGAAATGCTCTATAATTCTATACAAACAAATTTCAGAATTGGAAATATACTTAAATTCTGAACAGTTAGAGAAGCTTAAGCCAGACAATAGTGTTTTGGTTATCAATGATTTAACTAGTATTAAAGTTTTTGTTAAGCTAGAAGAAGACGCTGAAAAAAACAGAAGATTAGGTGCAAAAGTTTTTGGAGAAATTATAACGTTTAAACCCGAAATCATAAAATTTTTAGGGATTTTAGATACCGCTTTTGTAGAAGGTGTCACTTTAAGTAGTTATACTTTTGATACTTTCAAAAGCAAAAAAGAAACTTATACTCCAGTTTTTTTACTGAATGAGTCAAATAAAGAAACGTTTGAAAGCATACGCAACATTATTGAATCTGTTTTTTGGGCAAGGGATTTAGTTAATTTGCCTTACAGTCATTTGAACGCATTAGATTTCGAAGCACAAATTCAAAACAGATTTGAAAATACACCTGTAACCACTACATTTTGGAATAAACAAAAACTAGAAGAAGAAAAATTTGGTGGTTTGCTGGCAGTAAATAAAGCAAGCTCTGTAGAGCCAAGGTTTGGGATATTAGAATATAAACCCAATAATCCTAGCAACAGCAGGCCAATAGTTTTGGTTGGAAAAGGAGTGGTGTACGATACAGGAGGTTTGAGTTTAAAACCTACTGAAAACAGCATGGATTTTATGAAATGCGATATGGCAGGACTTGCTGCTATGGTGGGCACCTTAGATGCGTTACAAAAAAATAATTCAAACAAATGGATTATAGTTCTATGCCCTATTACAGATAACTTAATAGGCAACAATGCTTTGGCCCCAGGAGATGTAATTACAATGAAAAGCGGACACACAGTAGAAGTAATGGATACTGATGCAGAAGGAAGGTTGATTTTAGCAGATGCACTTGAATTTGCTAAAACACTAAACCCACAAATTGTAATAGACGCAGCAACTCTAACAGGTTCAGCTGTAAGGGCTATAGGAGACCATGCTGCGGTAATTATGGGCAATGCACCAAGTGTTATTTTTCATTCAATAGCTAAAATTGGAGAGCAAACTGGTGAGCGAGTAGCAAGGTTTCCTTTTTGGGATGATTACCAAGACCAACTAAAAAGTGAAGTGGCTGACCTAAAAAATTTAGGTGGGCCAACAGCTGGTGCTATCACAGCAGGAAAATTCTTAGCTAATTTTGTTGCTTATGATTGGTTACATGTAGATATTGCAGGTCCAGCGTATACGCACAAACCTTGGCACTACCAAAAAATTGGTGGTACAGGCTTTGGAGTAAGGTTGTTACATTCATTAATTCAAGAATTATAAAAATTATATGGCACAAGAAGTTAGAAAACCTGTTTTAGGTATTACTATAGGAGACATGAATGGCGTGGGGCCAGAAATATTAATGAGGATTTTTTCTGATCTTCGTATGTTGGATGTATGTACTCCTGCTATTTATTGCAATGGAAGGGTTTTTGGGTTTTATAGAAAGTTTTTGAATCACACAGGATTTAATTATCATCAAGTAGAATCTATTACAGAAGTTCAAGAAGGAAAAGTAAACATAGTAAATTGTTGGGATGAAGAAGTAGAATTAAATCCTGGTCAAATGACACCAAATGGAGGTAAATATGCACTTATTTCCCTAAAAGCTGCTGTAGAAGATTGGAAAAACAATCGCTTTGATGCCTTGATTACCTCGCCTATTAATAAAAAAAATGTAGCAGATGAGTCTTTTAACTTCAATGGTCACACACGTTATCTAACACAAGAAGCTGGCGAAAAAGATAGTTTAATGCTTATGACCTGCAAAGATTTGAAAATTGGTGTAGCTACAGAGCACATTCCATTGAAAGATATATCCGCAGCCATTACCAAAGAATTGATTATTGACAAAGTAAAACTAATGCACAAAACATTGAAAAATGATTTTGGTATATCCAAGCCAAAAATTGCATTATTGGGTTTGAATCCGCACGCAGGAGATGGTGGATTGATGGGGTCTGAAGAGGTAGAAGTAATTATACCAGCCATAGATGAACTAAACTCTAAATTCAATATTATGGCAATTGGTCCTTACCCAGCAGATGGTTTTTTTGGTTCATCAGAGTACAAGCATTTTGATGGTGTATTGGCTATGTACCATGACCAAGGTTTAATCCCATTTAAAACAATAGCTTTTGAGCAAGGGGTAAATTTTACGGCTGGCATTGCTAAGATAAGAACAAGTCCTGATCATGGTACTGCGTACAACATTGTTGGCAAGAAAAAAATCAGCTTAGTTTCATTTAGAGAGGCAATCTATTTGGCAATAGACATATACAATACTAGAAACGGTATATTGCCCATACAGCAAAGTGCGTTTAAATTTGATTAGGTTTATAGGTGGATATTTAATAAAAAATGTAGCAATTGTGAACTTAAATCAGTGGTGATTTATGGACAGAAAGATTTGTGGTCATAGAAAATAATTCTTTATATTGTTTTACTAAATCTGTAAGTCTTAAACGTAAGACGTACCACAAAAATTTTTCTGACATAAGTAAAATTGAGTACGTTAGAAAAACTAAAGGACTCCTTATTACTACAAAAGATAATAATACTTACTAAATAATAGGATATAAAAGACACTTAGATTTAAAGAAAGAAATAGAATCTAAAATGTTGTCTAGTCCTGGAATAATGATAAAGGATTATACTTTGTCATTTATAAAGAATTAGGGCTGTGGTTCAGATGAGGTTTTGATAGGCTATAGATTTGCTAAAGATAATAGTATAAAACCTACTTTTCAATTTTGGTAGACTTCTATGTTTTTACTATGTTTATGGTGTTTTAAATTCTTGTAATAGATGATTTTATAGTAAGGATATGTATGGGACCAAAGTATAAAAATGTAAAACACGTTGGGAAATCTGACCCAAGTTCAGAAGGTACACCAAAAAAAGAGGTTTTTGGAGGCGTTCTTAAAAATAAAAAACATGTGTTTGATCCAAACAAAGCTGTTGTGTTGCCAGAGAATTCAGAAGATACTTTTTCTACTGGACCAAAAGCTAAGTTGAAAATACATGGGAAAAGCAAAGATCAATAAGGGTTTTAAAAAGTTAACAATTTGACCACAAGTCAACTATCTTTCTCATTTTATGGGAAAGATATTTTTTTTACTGTTTTTGATAAGTACCATTTTTATATCAGTATATTCGCTTTATGTGGTCATATTTATTGTTCCTATGTCCCGTATATTTTAAATCAAAACACTATGAAAAAAGACCTTGAAGATAGAAAAGACATAGAATTTTTAGTAGATGTTTTTTACAACAATGTTTTTAAAAACGACAAACTGATTCCATTTTTTAGTGGCGATTTAAACATTGACTTTGAACACCACAAGCCTATAATGGTAGATTTTTGGGAATTTATTTTGTTTCAAACCCCAATGGTGTATATGCGCAATGTTATGAATCCACATTTAGAATTGAATAAGAAAATGCCAATTAAACCAGAGCATTTCCAAGCTTGGATAAATTTATTTAGTGAAACAATAGATACCTATTTCGAAGGTCCAAAAACAGAGCAAGCAAAGGAATCTGCTAAAACCATAGGGCTTACTATGGAGTATAAAATTAAAAGTTTAAAAAGCGATTAACAGAAGGATGCAATAACATGTAGTCTTCAAGTTACTTTTATAGATCTGCTATTCTTTTAATCCAAAAGCTGGATTAGGGCAATAAGTTAAAGCTCTTAGTACAAAAATATAAGTAAAACCAATGTGTGATACAATTTAGAGGGATTACATAAAATTTGACTCAGCTAAAAGCACAATTACTCCCGTAATAAAACCAAGAGCGTCTAACCATGTAATGTTTTTAAAGTACCAAATGAAATCCATTTTTCTCCATACTTATAGCCGCCACACCAGCAGCAGAACCTATAATGAGCATAGAGCCACCAGTACCAGCGGAAAATGCAATGAGGTGCCATATTTTGGCATCTATTGGTTCTGTAAACATACCCATAGAGGCAGCAACCAAAGGAACATTGTCTATTATAGCAGATACTACACCTAGAATTACGGCTAAGATATCTGTATTTGGGATGATTAATTTAATTTCTTCTGTCATGGCTCTTAAAGACCCAAAACTATTTAAGCATAAACTCACTCACTCAGAAACGGTGAGTAGTATCTCTAAAAAAACCTCATATTTTTTTTAACTGTATTTTTAAATATATATAGCCTATTAGTGCAGCAACTGATGAGGATATTAAAATGGTAAGTTTTGTATTATTTATTATTAATTGATTATCATAAGCCAGTAAGGTTATAAAAATTGACATGGTAAAACCTATACCACCTAAAATGCCTGCACCAAATATAAGTTTCCAGTTTAACTCATCTGGAAGCTTACATATTCCAAAAGAAACAGCAACAAATGATACAATAAAAATACCGATAGGTTTACCAAGTACAAGCCCAAAAAAAACACCTTGGCTATATTCTTGTACAATAATTTCTTTAAAATCACCACTTACAACCAAAGACGTATTTGCTAAAGCAAATAAGGGCAAAATAAGAAATGCTACAGGTTTATGCAAAAAATGTTGGATTTTAAATGAAATAGAGTTTTTGTTTCCATTTTCAAACGGAAGTGCTATTGCTAGTAAAACACCAGTAATTGTTGCATGAACTCCAGAATTTAACATAAAATACCACATAAAACCACCTCCTAATAGATAAATAGCTATGTTTTTTATCTTTAATTTATTTAAAATCATCAATAGCCCGAAAATACCTAGAGATAAAAGTAGATTACCTATAACTAGATTTTTAGTATAAAAAAATGCTATAATTAATATTGCTCCTAAGTCATCTATGACAGCAAAAGCCGCTAAAAAAATTTTTAAAGAAGCAGGAATATTTTTTCCCAACAAAGATAAAACACCTAAAGCAAATGCAATATCAGTGGCCATAGGTATACCAGCCCCTGTTTTAGTTACAGTTCCATGGTTAAAAAGTATAAAAATAATTGCAGGTGCAATCATACCGCCAATTGCACCAAAAAAAGGTAAAAGTGCTTTTTTTATATTAGATAATTCTCCTAAGTAAACTTCTCTTTTTAATTCTAATCCTATTAAAAGAAAAAATATGGTCATTAATCCATCATTAATCCAGTATTCTAGGTTGTTACCAAGTAAATTTAACTTCCAAAAATGATGATATAAATCTCCAGAAGACGAATTTGCAAGAACCAAAGAGAAGATTGTGCACAAAATAATTGTTATACCACCTGATTTTTCATTATTAAAAAAGGCATTAAATAATTTCATTAGTTTTACCATGATGGTTTTGTTTTTTTAATAGGGAAATTTAGGAAATCAATTGTTTTTTTATTGAATGTAAAGTTAAGTTTATTAACGTTTAAGCCTATCATAGGCTGATTTAAAAATGATATTTAATGGCAAATTATATTTTGTGAATATCCGCAATGATACCAGTACCTATTATTTTTTTGCGAAAAGGATCGAAGCGGAGCTCTTTGTTGTTTTTTCAGCAACAAAAGCGAGAGCGTAGAGCCTGACCCGATAGGGTTTCGCCCAAAATCACTAATCAATTCCACTACTTGTACAATTACGGATATTCACTTTATATTTTTATTAAATCTAGATTGTGATAACAAAAACTTAAAATTTATTAGAGAGAAATAATCTGTTTTAATTCTTTAAAAATTAGTTTTTGAGCCTCTAGGTTTAATATCCTTCTCTTATTTTTGCTTTTACATATACACCTGACGGGGTTAAATGTAAAGAATCTATCCAATTTCCTTGAGATCTAGCTCCTTCTCTTACTGCCGAAGCACTTTCATTTTTATCACAAATAGACCAGTTACACCAACTTATTTTGTTTTTATCCATCCAATTCATCCATTTATCTGTTTCTTTTAGGTCTAGATTTCCATTGCCACTGGCTTGGCAAGTTCCAAATTCTGTTACCATCAAGCAAATGTTTTTGTCTAATGCTATTTGCCCTATATCTCTTAACTCTTGTTTGTGAGTGCTTGCATAAAAATGCAATGTATAAACTATGTTTGTCCCTTTTATTGGGTCAGCAGCTGCTTGGTCTACCAATTGAGACCAGCGTGGAGTGCCTACTACAATAATATTGTCAGGATCATGTTTTCTAATGGTATCTATTACTTGCTCAGCATACCATTTTACAGAATCCCAAGTACATAGAGGTTCATTGTATATTTCATAAATTACATTGGGATTATGACCGTATTTTTGAGCTATTTGTGCAAAAAATATTTTAGATTCTTTTACTGATCTTTGTGCATAGTGTGCGTGATAATCTATTAAAACATAAATGTCATTTTTTATAGCTCCTTGTATTACTTGCTCTACTTTTGCTTTTTCTATAACAGGATTTTCTAAATAGCCACCCATTTCAACCCCCATACAAGCGCGTATTATTCCACTTTTCCAATCTTTGGCCATATATTTTACCAAATTTTGATTAAAAAATCTACCGCCTTCCCATTGAGACCAGAACAAAGACATTCCTTTTAGCTGGGTAGGAGTTCCATTTTTATCTACAATAAACCTGCCTTTTACACTCAACTGACCATGTTTAGTAACTGGCCCTTCAAAAGCTAATGTGGCAGACCAAAGTAAAAATGAAATTGGAAGAAGAAGGACTAAGGAAACTACTTTAATATTTTTCATAATTCAAATATAAATAAAATATTTCTTTGTGCGTTCAAGTATTTACAGGTGTTTATTTGCCCAAAGTTGTCTTTGTTCTAAAGTTAAAAAGGTCCAAACAACAATACGGCTTACTTTATTGCCCTGAGACATGCCAATGGTTTTTACTTCTAATGCTCCAACTTTTTTGAGCGTTAGATATATGTTTTTTAAATTAGCCTCTTTAGAAACAAGTGTTGTAAACCAAAAACACGACTGGGCAAAATGTTTGCTTTCATAAATCATGGTTCCTATAAATTTTGCTTCACCTCCCTCTGTCCAAAGTTCTTTGGTTTGACCGCCAAAATTAAGTGTAGGTTTATCTGTAGTTTTCTTAGAGGATAGATTTTTTACTTTTTTTGTATTGGCAGCATTGGCCTCAGCCTGCGATGCATGGAAAGGAGGGTTGCACATGGTAAGATCATAAAATTCATCTTTTTCAATGATTCCCTTAAAAAAGTTACTTTTGTTTGCTTGTTTTCTTATTGTTAGACTATCTTTTAAAGAGGAATTAAAAGCAATGATTTTATTTGCAGATGCTATAGAGCCATCATCTATATCTGAACCTACAAACTTCCAAGAATAGATTTTGTTGCCTAGTATTGGGTAAATACAATTAGCGCCAACACCTATATCTAAGCAGTTTATTTTATCTTTTAGTTTACTTATGTTTGAAGAAAAAGAGGTTTCTAATAAATCAGCTAAATAATGTATGTAATCTGCTCTTCCTGGTATTGGAGGGCACAAATACCCTTTTGGGATATCCCAATTTTTGATGTCATAAACATGTTCAAGCAACGTTTTGTTGAGCATCTTTACAGCCTCTGGATCAGCAAAATCTATGGATAAATTATTGTATTCATTGATTTTTATATGGTTAGATAAAGAGGGGTTGGTGGAAATTAATGCCTCAAAATCATAAGGGAATCTATGTTTATTGTTTGGGTGTAAATTCTTTTTTTCTTCTGTATGATTTCTGTTTTTCGATTTCATAATTTCTGTAGGTAAATACGATGCCTTATTCTATTCTGTTTATTGCTAATGCAAATCCAAGTGACAGATTTAACTAGTATAGTTGTGGTTAAATTAAAAAAGGTTCAGGAATATACGTTCCCAAACCTTTTCTGTACTTTAAGCATCTTTAAATTAAGCTTCGCTCAATTCTAGCCAACGCAACTCTATTTCATTTAATTCATCTTTAGCTTTTTGATGTTTTTTTGATAATTCTATCACATCTGTGGGTGCAGGGTTTGCGCTTAATTCAGATTCTATTTGCTTCAACATAGTTTGCAGTTCAGATATGCGTTTATCTATTAGATCAAGTTCTTGTTTTTCTTTAAAAGAAAGTTTTTTTGAATCATCTTTAGTTTTAGAACCAGCAGGCTCAGACTTTTCTTTCTTTCTATTTTCTTGATCTTGCTCTTTTTTGAAATCTAGGTACTCAGTAAATTTACCAATAAACTCAGAGGTCTTTCCTTTTCCTTCGAATACAAAATATCTGTCTACCACTTTATCCAAGAAATATCTATCATGAGATACTATCAATAAACAACCAGGGAAATTCAATAAATAATCTTCTAACACAGACAAGGTTTGAATGTCTAAGTCATTGGTAGGCTCATCCAAAATCAAAAAATTTGGGTTTGCTACCAAGACTAGTAGAAGTTGCAATCTTTTACGTTCTCCACCACTGAGGGTAGAAACTTTGCTGTATTGCATATTGCCATCAAACAAGAAACGCTCTAGTAATTTACCAGCTGTAATTATTT
Source organism: Cytophagales bacterium (assembly GCA_043770215.1). Taxonomy (GTDB): domain Bacteria; phylum Bacteroidota; class Bacteroidia; order Cytophagales; family JAAEPT01; genus JAYVIQ01. Next base: position 44,456 of record JAYVIQ010000045.1, read on the forward strand.
CTCCATTGGTAAGTTCTAAAAACTCACCAACATTTTTCACTACATCTATCACTCTTTCATCTTCTGGTAGTTCGTAGCTATGCTGACGGTAATACCCAAATTTTGTATTTATTCCAGAAGAGATTTCACCACTTGTAAGAGGCAATTCGCCTACCAATGCTTGTAAAAATGTAGTTTTACCCACACCACTTGGACCAATAATTCCCAATTTCTCATTTCTAGAAAACATGTAAGAAAAATTATCCAAAAAGCAGCTTTCGCCTAAATGTACTGTTGCTTTTTCTAGTTCTACTATTTTTTTACCTTGTCTAGCATTTGCTTGAACAAGGTCTAGTTTCACTTCGTCTTTTAATGAATGCGCTTTCGCTTTTATATCATCAAAACGTTCTACTCTGTATTTAGATTTGGTTCCTCTAGCTCTAGGCTGTTTGCGTATCCACTCTAATTCTGATCTAAACAAGTTTTTGGCTTTATTTACTTCTCTAGCCTCTTGTTCTTGGCGCATGGCTTTGTTTTCTAAATACAAAGAGAAATTACCTTCATATTTGTCTATGCCTTTGTCTGTAAGTTCTATAATATGAGTACATACCAATTCTAAAAAATACCTATCGTGCGTGACCATTAAAAGTGTCATTTTAGAGGTCATTAGGTATTTTTCTAACCACTCTATGACATCTACATCTAAATGGTTGGTAGGTTCATCCAACAATAAAAAATCTGGCTCTTCTAGCAAGACTTTTGCTAATCCTAAACGTTTCTTTTGTCCACCAGACAAAACGCCCACAACTTGGTCAAAATCATAAAGTTTAAGGTTTGTCAGTACCTCTTGTACTTTTGCTTCTACATCCCAAGCATTAAAATCCGTCATTTTTGTGACTAAATCTCCAAATTCTTCTGACTCTGGTGCCGTAGCTGCTACTTCAAGGTATCTTTTTACAAGTTGTATTACTGGATTGTCTATATTATACACCTCCTCAATTACCGTTTTGGTGTCGTCTACTTTAGGCTCTTGAGATAAATAGGCTACTTTTATATCATTATTGATAGATACCGAGCCCTTGTCACAGGTTTCTAAACCCATAATCATCTTTAGCAATGTGCTTTTTCCTTTTCCATTTGTAGCAACTAAAGCTACTTTGTCTCCTTGTTCTAAACCAAAAGTAACGTTTTCAAACAATTTTTTTAGCCCATAAGATTTGGCTACATTTTCTACCGAAAGGTGATTCATATATGTGTTTTGTAATGATTTAGTTTTTCTCTAAAAGGAAAAAGACTTTTTTGTTTATTTGTACTTAAAGTATTTGTTATCCAAACTATATTTTTTGTAGAAATACCATTCTAAATAAAACTGTATTTTTTCTTTTTTTTTATAAAGAATAAAGCGTTATTGAAACTATTCCTTTCAAAAAAAATAGTTGAACTGTGTCTTTCTAAATTATCTTAAGGTATCAGAAACTACAGAAATAGAGTCTTTTCTAACATTTGCTGTGTCTAAAGATAACCGTTCTATGATACTATCTTCAGATTCTTGTAAGTCATCTGTCATAATATCTATAAGTGTGTCTAAAACAAGTTCATTTTCATCTTCTTCTAAATATTTAGGATTAATTTTTGGTAGCTCTTCAGTAAGCAAGTCATTCTCATCTAAATACTCTTCTATACGTCTTAGTGTATTTAGGTTTGGAATATACTCAATAATTATTTCCCCATTGGCAGAGTCAATTTCTACATCTCCAATTCCTTTTTCAGATAAAATATAGTCTATTTCGTCTTTTTGACTTTTGGTTGGAGATTTTATTTTATATTTTTTTATTTCATACTTATTGCAAGAAAAAAGCAACAAGGCACTTAAAATGACAGTAATTTTAATTATTCTTTGCATATAAATTTTTGAATGCTCAACTTTGCACTCCAATTGTTGTATGTACAGACCAACTCTATTTTTATGGAATGTATTTATAACAAAGTTACATAGAGGTTTACGATATTTGATGCATTTACAATGAAAATATTTGGCATAGGTCATAATTATAAGAAACATATACAAGAACTTGGTTCTGCAATGCCAGAAAATCCTGTTGTATTTACCAAACATGATACATCATTGCTCAAAAACAATGATGCGTTTTATCACCCAAGTTTTACTTCTAACATTCATCATGAAATAGAGGTGGTTGTAAAAATAGGTAAAGTGGGCAAAAACATAGCTCTAGAATTTGCACATCTGTATTATTCTGAAATAGCTTTAGGGGTAGATTTTACAGCCAGAGACTTGCAAAATGAGCTAAAAGACAAAGGCTTACCTTGGGATTTAGCCAAAGGATTTGATGCTAGTGCGCCAATCTCTTCGTTTATTCCACTTGCTACATTTGAAGACATTCAGAGCATAGATTTTAGATTAGATATAAATGGAGAAACAAGGCAAATAGGAAATACTTCTGACATGATATTTACGGTAAATGAAATTATAGTTTATTTGTCTAAATTTTTTACACTTAAAACAGGCGATTTAATTTTTACAGGCACTCCGCAAGGAGTTTCTAAAATAAACATTGGAGATACATTAACAGGATTTCTAGGCAACAAACAAGTATTAGACTTCCATATAAAATGAGAATAACAAAAAAAATATTATTTACAGCACTTTTTTTCTTTGTTTTTGCGCCTAAACAATTTGGCCAGTTGATAGAGAAAGACTACTACATGTTTCCTATAAATCCTGGTAAGCAAGGTTATTTAGCAGGGAATATGGGTGAACTAAGAAGCAACCATTTCCATGCAGGACTAGATATAAAAACAGGTGGAGTAGAGGGTTTGCCCATATATTGCTCTGCAGATGGGTTTATCAGTAGAATTAAAGTATCTGCCTTTGGGTATGGCTTAGCTTTATATGTACAACACCCAAATGGGCAAACAACTGTATATGGTCATTTGCAAAGTTTTAAAACAGATGTACAGCTTAGAGTCATAAAAGAACAATACCAAATAGAAAGTTACGAAATAGATGTTTACCCAACTAAATCTGAGTTTGTAGTAAAAAAAGGGGAGATTCTTGGACTCTCTGGCAACTCTGGAGGCTCTGGTGGTCCGCATTTGCATTGGGAAGTAAGAGATGTCTACTCAAGGGTATTAAATCCTTTAAAGGCTGGGTTCTCAGAAATTAAAGATAATATAGATCCAGTAATTTATAAAGTAGGATTTACCACCCTAAGTACAGATGCGCATATAAAAAATGAATTTGGTTTCTTTTCACTTACTCCAACAAAAGTAGCTTCTAACAGCTATTCTTTGTCAGAAATAAATGCCCATGGAGAAATAGGGATTTCTTTAAATGCCAATGATAAACTAAACGGAACAGCAAACAACAATGGAGTTTCTGGAATAGAAATGTATGTAAATGGAAAATTGACTTACCAGTACCTAAATGATAAATTTACTTTTGCTTCTTCTAAAATGATAAACCAACATATAGAATTTGATAGATATCAAGACGGGTATGGTCATTTTCATAGGTGTTATGTGGCAGATGGCAATAGCTTAGATTTTTATAAAACAGACGAAAATGCCGGTGTTTTAAAAATAAAAGATTCGGCAAAATACTTGGTAAAATTTGTAATAACAGATGCTTACAATAATAGTAGTACACTAGAATTTACAATAAATGGCAAACGTATAAATCCCACCTTTGTCCAACTTGTTTCAGTCAAAAAAGAAGTCAAAACTAAACTTTTTGAAAATATATTGCGTGTTTCTGTGCCAAATAATGGGAAAGAACTTTTGTATTTTAGAAATGGGAAATCATTTGCAAAAATGCCATTTTATACTAAAAATGATCAATCTTTTTACACATTTGATTTAAGGAAAGAGTGTCCAGATTCGTTGCAAAGAGGGGCTATAAAGCACGTGTTTTATTTTGCTCACACAATTTTACCAAACAAAGAATTTACTTCTTACAACAAAAATGGAATCATAAGATTTGGGAAAGGAGACATTAAAGATACCTTGTACCTAGAGTACAAAGAAAAAAATGATGTTTGGACCATAGGAAATGAGTATACTCCTATATATCAAAATATAAAATACATTTTAAAGCCTCAAAAAAGCTTTGCAAACAAAAGTAAAACAGCAGTTTATCTAAACAATAGCACCTTTATTGGTGGTACCTGGATAGGGAATAATATAGAGTTTAGCACCACAAAAATGGGTGCTTTTACAATAAAAGAAGACGCAATAGCCCCTAAAATAAATCTTATTTCAGCCAATTCAAAGGCTATAAAAGTAAGTATTGGTGATAACTTGTCTGGGATAAAAAGTTGGAGAGCTACACTTGATGGCAAATACCTGCTTATGGGGTATAGATACCAAACGGCTACACTTACATCTATAAAACTTGATAATACGCCCCTAAAAGGGTTGTTTAAAATAGAAGTAGAAGATAATGTTGGAAACAAAAAAGTATTTTCTTTACAACTTTAAGTATAGAGATTGTTTTAGATTTTACTTAAAATCATAATCATTGTATGATGTACAAAAGACTATGATTTCTATTTTAGGGATTTAATCAAATAAATCTGAACTTAAATAGCGGTCTCCTCTATCACAAATAATACAAACCACTACACCAGATTCTAGGTTTTCTATTAATTTCATAGCTACAGCTACAGAGCCTCCAGCACTCATTCCACAGAAAACAGCTTCTTCTTTGGCAAGTCTTTTGGTCATTATACGTGCTTCTTGCTCAGTTACTTGTATAATTTGGTCTACTCTTTTTTTATCAAAAATGGTGGGTAAGTATTCTTCTGGCCATTTTCTTATTCCAGGTATTTTAGAACCAGCACTAGGTTCTGCTCCTACAATTTGTATGTCATGATTTTGTTCTTTTAAGAACCTAGATACCCCCATTATGGTTCCTGTAGTACCCATGGCAGACACAAAATGTGTAATTTGTTGGTTGGTATCTTTCCATATTTCTGGACCAGTAGTTGCATAATGCGCACCGGAGTTGTCTGGATTTCCAAATTGGTTAAGCATTAGATAACCACCATTGGCTACTTTATTTTCTGCATAATCTCTTGCTGCTTCCATAGAGCCAGAGGATGGTGTTAAAATTACTTTAGCACCAAAAGCCTCCATAGTCTTTACACGTTCTATGGTAGAATTTTCTGGCATAACTAGTTCTATTTCTATACCAAACAAACAAGCAATCATGGCTAGGGCAATTCCGGTATTTCCGCTTGTAGCTTCTATTAGTTTTATGTCTTTGTGAAGTTCACCTCTGTCTAGTGCTCCTTTTATCATGCCGTAGGCAGCTCTGTCTTTTACACTACCGCCGGGGTTATTGCCTTCTAATTTCCCATATAATTGTATGTTTGGATTTGGGCAGATGTTGTTTAACTCTACCAATGGCGTATTGCCTATAAGGCTTAATAAGGTAGGCATAATCTATATATTTTCGCTTAGTTTTACAATTGTTTCAGATTGATGGTACACTTTAGAATTGGCAGGTACACTTTTGGTTAACCATACATTTCCGCCAATAATACTGTTTGCACCTATGGTAGTTTCGCCACCTAAAATAGTAGTTCCAGAGTATATGACTACATTATCCTCTATAGTTGGGTGCCTTTTTACTTCTGCTAAATCTTTAGAAACACTTAAGGCACCTAAAGTAACACCCTGATATATTTTTACGTTTTTTCCAATAATGCTTGTGCCACCTATAACTACTCCAGTGCCATGATCTATGTAAAAACTAGGGGCTATTCTTGCTCCTGGGTGTATGTCTATACCAGTTTTAGAATGAGCAAATTCTGTAATTATTCTTGGTATAAGGGGTACTTTAGAAGTATATAAATTATGGGCAAATCTGTACAAACAAATGGCATAAAATCCTGGGTAAGCACGTATTATCTCGTATTCGTTTACAGCTGCCGGATCTCCTTTTAGAGCGGCATCTATATCATCTAGTAATTCAATGTAGATGCCTGGCAAAGCATCCAAAAAAAGTTTTACAGTGCTTTTTGGATTGTTTATCCAAGATTCTGGTATTGCTTCTAAAATCACAAGCAAATCACTGCCAAACGCCTCAAGTGCCTCATTTATCTCTTCCTTGTTTTTAAAAGTTTTTTTTGATTGCTCAGGAAAAAGAACCAACAAAAGCTGAGTCATGAGTTTACAAATACTAGATGTTGCTGGGAATTTTTTTACCTCTATATGTTTCTGAAAAATACGCTCTAAGAAATCTGTTTTATTCATTGTTGTTTGTACTTTTATCTATAACCAAAAGCATCTTACTTTGATTCAGTTATAAAAGTAATAATTTTTAAAAGAAGATGCTTAAATTTAGATTAGATGTTTTTGAGATTAAATACATCATTGACCCAAATTTTGGTTTCTTTGTGTATAGGTAGCTGTTTTTTTTTAAAATAAATGTTGTGTATTTTTTTTTTTTTTTTTAGTAAATTTGTGAGATAATTAAAACCAACTATTAATGAATAAAAATTTTAGAAAAATTTCAGCTTATGGATTAAGCGCATTATTTGTGTCTTTACTTGTAATTACAGCATGTAAAAAGAAAACAAAGGACCCAGAACCAGGTAATACACCTCCGGATAATAGTACTGGGCTAAATGAGTTTTTGACTGGCTTAGTCCCAATATCTACCACTGTACCAATAGATTCACCTACTCTAAATGGTGCACCTTTATCTTCTTGGGACGAGCAGACAGGAAATTATTGTACAACAAAAAAGTATAAGTTAGGTCCTGTATATAACGAAGGATTTATTTTAACGCCAAATAATGATGTTATTTATCCAGGTGCTATACTAGACGGAAACTCTATTTATGATGGTGGGTATAGATTGTTGTCTTTACCAAGGTCTGGTGGTACAATATCTACAGACCATATAGGGGCTGTAAATGTGTCTGACAATGTAACTGAGGTAAAAAAGTCTACTATCCAGCAAGGTGTGGCTAATATTCTAAACCGGGTAGTATCTGGGAGTGCAGGAGCACAAACTAATTTCGAAATTATAGATGTTGTTAGTGAAAAACAATTGGATGTTGCATTAGGTTTTTCTCTTGGTATTGCAGAAAAAGCTAAGATAAAAGCGGGTCTCAATTTTTCTAAAGCAGAAAAAAAATCAAGGCTTTTGGTGAAATTCCAACAAGTTTATTATACCGTAACTTTTGATGCCAAAGGAAGACCAAGCGATTATTTTCAGCCAACAGTAAATGCTACAGATGTTTATAATACATTAAATGGCACAAAAGTATCTCCTGTATATGTGAGCAATGTAAAATATGGTAGAATTGCTTATTATTCTATTTCTAGCGAGTTGTCTCAGTCTGAACTTAGAGCTAGCTTAAACGTACAGTTAAACAAAGTAAAGTTAAAAGCCGAAGTTGATGCCACTATTACTACTAAATTAGACAATGCCAAAACAGAGATTTCTGGTACTATTATAGGTGGCTCAGGATCTGCTGCAGTAGGTTCTATATTGGGCTTAACTCAGTTTTATGATTACATAACACAAGGTGGAGAGTATACTGCTGCTTCTCCAGGTTTGCCTATTGCCTACACACTGCGTAGATTATCAGACAATGGAGTTTTTGCTGTTCAAAAAACTACTGAATACACCGTAAGTGAGTGTAAAGATATAGTAGGGAGTTTAAATATAAGTGCAATGAGCCATTATTTTGGAGGTGATGAGGACGAAGTAAGAGGGTCTATCACTATGCAAATTGGTTATGATGATGGATCTTTTTCTGGTGGTACAACTACCTTATGGAATTCAACAAATAGATTGTTTTTACCTCAGAATAGTACGGAAGTATCTCTTACAAATAACCCCATAATCCCTATTAAATACAATCCAGAAAAGTTTAGTACTGCATTTATACTTATAAATGTAGATTTGTATAATTACGCAGATTGGCAAGATCAGGGTGTAGATGCTGTAGATGTAAGTGCAGAAGCAAGAAAAGTAGCAACCTATAAAATTTACCTTAGATCTATTGCAAATACAGAATCACTTACAAACCCTTGGAGTAGCCCTGCAAACGGAACATTTAGCTTAAAAATAGATTTGCCAGAGGCAGCTACGTATTCTAACCACTGCACAGATAGAAGCAGTACTAAAGCATGTAAAAGCTGGGCAAACAAATATTATTATAGACAAGCCTCTGTTGTAGATGCTAAATTTACAATGAACGTACAAAACCCTAAATTTTAATAAATATGAAAAAGAAAGTTTTAATACTTGGTACTTTAGCTTTTACCCTTGTATTTGCTTGCAAACCAGATGATCCTAAACCAGAAGACGAGAAAGTGGAAATTCAAACTACACCAGTAAAAAATTATGGCATCATACCTGAAAATAGTGTGAGTTTAGTTTCCTTATCTCACTATAAAGGTAATGTCGAAGACAATATTAAGGGTTTTATCACTATGCAAATTGGTTATGATGATGATGTATTTCTTGCTGGATCAAATACATTATGGAACGCTACCCAAAATTTATATTTACCTCATAAAGGAACAGAAGTAGGATTTACAAATAGTCCATTAATTTCTATATTTTATGATAAAGCAAAGTTTAATAAAGCATTTATACTAGTAACTGTAAATATATATAACTCTAATGATTGGCAAGACCAAGGGGTAGATGATGTAGATGTAAGTGCAGAATCAAGAAAAGTAGCAACCTATAAAATTTACCTTAGATCTATTGCAAATACAGAATCACTTACCAACCCTTGGAGTAGCCCTGCAAACGGAACATTTAGCTTAAAAATAGATTTGCCAGAGGCAGCTACGTATTCCAATCATTGCACAGACAGAAATAAATTTTCTGGTGCATGTAAAAGCTGGGCAAACAAATATTATATTAGACAAGCCTCTACTATAGAAGCTAAATTTGCAATGAACGTACAACGACCTTAAATTTTAATAGATATGAAAAAGAAAATTATATTTCTAGGCACTTTGGCTTTTTTGCTTGCTTTCTCTTGCAAAAAAGATGAGCCTAAACCAGAGGAGAAAAAAGTGGAAACTCCGCCAGTAAAAAAAGATACCATTATACCCGTAAAATATATACAAGGTATAAGGTTGTATAATCAAGGTAATTCTGCAAGTAGCACTACTAATTTTAGATTTTATGATATTACTACTGGCACATATTCTAATGATGTTACTAGCAATATAGATTTAGCTTATGTATATAAAAAATCTTCTACTTCTTTGCATATACTTGGTAGCTCAAAGTCTAGTTCAGTCAGAGGTTATTTTTTGGGTGTTGGTTCGTCAACAAATCAATCTCAAACAGATTTTTACAAAGTATCTTATAGTAACGTAGCAATATTTGATACCATTAAAGACTCTAAATCAGTTTCGAAACTTTTTAATAGCTATACACAATTGTCTGAATTAGATGGTGAGATAGGTAGTGATGGATTTGGCTGGGAAAACGAGCAAATACTCGCTTTTAGACTATCAAACAATGGAAAGCGTGGTTTTATAAAACTAACCTCAGACCCAACTGCATTTCTTGAAGGAAGCGTTTTGGTAGGTGGTAGAATGGTTCTAGATATTAAAATGGAGCCTTGATACTAGCATAGTTTCTTAAAAAAAGCCAGTCAAATAGTATATAGACTGGCTTTTTTTATGGGGCTAGAAATTAAATCGCTTTTTCAAAACGCATATTAAAACCAAATTCTTTTAAGCTGTTCAGAGAGTACTCAAACCGAATAACGGCATCATAATAACTTACAATATCTAACCCTAAACCTATACAAGAGCCTATTTTATTGGCAAGTGTGCTGTTTATTCTATAATCTTGGTTGCCAACATAGCCAATGTCTGTAAATAATTTTAGGTATACTGAATAAGGCACAGTTTCGAATTGTTTTACAGGCATCATTTTTTTTAATTTACTTGTAAAGGTTAAAATGCAATATTTAAGTTCGTTTCTATTTAGTGCAAAGTTTTGTCCATCAATAACATATGGCTGAAAACCTCTCACCAAATTCTCTCCATATCCTAATCCGTATTGTAAGTTATACGGTTGGTATACAGGGGTGGAGGTCTTTAGGGTTAGTCTATGTGCTAAAAACAACTTTGGTTTTATTTCTACATATTTAGAAAAACTGATTCTAACCTCTGTCAATGCCAAAGATTTAAAAATACCTATGCCATTTTGAGTTATGGAGCCATTTATTTTATATCCTTTGGTAGGGTAGTAATTTATGTTGGTTTTGTTGAGGTTAAATGAATAGGAAAATCTTAAAAAATTTTGTTTTTTTTCTTTATCTACAAAATAAAAAGAAGTGTTTTTTAGTACCTCATTTGATATGGTGTAGGTGTGAAAACTAAGTCCAAAGTTGTGTGTTGCAAAAAATTTTTGGCGGTAATTAAAACTTATTTCAGAGAAAAATCTTTTTCTTAAAATATTTTCTGAATTTAGGTACATTAGTTTATTGTCTTTTTGGTTGTAAGCAATACTTTTGTTTGTGCTATAAGAAATTCCGTAGTTCATACCCAATGTTTTATTTTTGTTTATGTAAGGCAATTCATGAAAAATCTCATATTTTTTTGTAAAACCCGCTTGCAAAACTATTTTAAGTTTTTGGTTTCTACCTCTAAAATTGTCGTGCTTAAAACGTAGTCCCCATTCTATTCTATTTATGTCACGGTTGCGTTGGTTCCACCATTCATTAAAATTTCTGTCTGCCAACTCAAAGATAGGGATAGGAAAAATATACCACCGCTCTTTTAATACTATATTTAATCTATAATTTATAGCATCTATAGGCGTTAGAAATAAATTTACCGTAACAAAAAGATTGGTGTTGAAGATTTTGTTTTTGTTGATTAAACAAATATTGGCGGTATCTGCCACAGCCACAAAATCATTTTTATTTACATCTAATTCTCTTAAAATAATGTTTGCATGCGTCTTTTTGTTTCCGGTTAGCTCTATAGATGTTATTTTTATAGAATCTAACTGAGAAAAACAAAGTTTACAAGCCAGTAAAAGAGATATAGTTAAGTAGCCTTTGATATCAAATAATTTAAACCTAAAGCTACTGTTTCTTCTTGTCATTTAAGGGTTTATCTCTTTTTTTATTCTACCTCTATTAAGAAATAATTTTTCTTTCCCTTTTGCACCAATACAAATCTGTCTTGCAATAGACTACAATTGACTGCATCATTGGCATCTGTTATTTTGGTTTTGTTTATGCTTACAGCTCCAGACTGAATCATTTTTCTTGCATCTCCATTAGAGCTAAAAATTCCAGCTTCGGTTTTAGAATGAAGCAATTCTAAGTAGTTTTGGCAATTATTATAGACTTCTTTTTGAATTTTTATATGCGGCACACCTTCAAAAACTTCTAAAATAAGTGCTGAGTTAAGTGTTTTTAATTCTTCGGTGGCATCTTTACTAAATAATATTTGAGAAGCTTTTAAGGCATTTTCATAATCTTCTTCTGAGTGCACTCGTATAGTAACTTCTTTTGCCAATTCTTGCTGCAAAAGGCGTAAATGCGGTTCTTCTTTGTGTTTTGTTACAATGGTATCTATCTCATCTTTAGATTTTAATGTAAAAATCTTAATGTAGTTCTCGCAGTCTACATCAGATGAGTTTATCCAATATTGGTAAAATTTATATGGCGATGTTTTAGCAGGATCTAACCAAATGTTACCACCCTCTGTTTTGCCAAACTTGGTGCCATCAGCTTTTTTAATTAAAGGTGTCGTAATAGCAAATGCCTCGCCACCAGTCATTCTACGGATAAGTTCTGTGCCTGTAGTTATGTTGCCCCATTGGTCTGACCCACCCAGTTGTATAGAGCAATCTTCGTTTTTGTACAAGTGGTAAAAATCATAGCCTTGCACCAATTGGTAAGAAAACTCTGTAAAAGACATGCCTGTTTCTAACCTAGATTTTACAGAGTCTTTTGCCATCATGTAGTTTACAGAAATATGTTTGCCCACATCTCTAATAAAGTCTAAAAAACTAAAATCTTTAAACCAATCGTAGTTGTTGACCATTTTGGCTGAGTTTGCACCACAGTCAAAGTCTAAAAATTTTTCGAGTTGTGTTTTTACACAGTTTAGATTGTGCTGTAACACATCTGCAGAGAGTAAATTTCTTTCTTTAGATTTGCCAGATGGGTCCCCAACCATTCCAGTTGCTCCCCCTACCAACGCTAGCGGTCTGTGACCAGCTTTTTGCAAATGCACTAAAATCATTATTTGCACCAAACTACCAATATGTAGAGAGTCGGCTGTAGGGTCAAAGCCAATATATGCGCTACAAACACCAGATGCTAACTTTTTATCTATACCGGGCATGCTATCATGTATCATGCCTCTCCAACGTAATTCATTTAAGAAATCTATCATTTTATTTATTTTTGTGAACATCTGCTTTTCTTATCAAACGATTTTCTCTTTGCGAAAAGGATCGCAATGGAGCTCTTTTTTGGCTTTTTCTGCCAAAAAAAGCGGGAATGAAGAGCCTGACCCGATAGGGTTTCGCCCAAAATATATCCTACATTAGAGTATTGCGGAAGTAGGGATTTTAATGCCAGTAACTACCAACTTACCACAAAACTATAAAATGAGAGCGAAAGCTGAATAACCAGCTTACGTCCCCATTTAGTCAATACAATTTGTGTTGGATGTGCTTTTTTTTATTTACATGGTAATGCTTTTTTGTAATCTATGTCAGTAAAAGTATAAGTAAATTTATAATTTCTATCACCTATTTTTTCACTTTTGTAATTCTCAATTCCAGCTATGCCTTCCTTTGAAACTAGCAGGGTATCGCACATTTTTTTTCCATAAATAATTATTTGACCACCAGCGTAAGGTGCGACATAACTTTTTTCTGTTACTTCTTTAGACCCATCGCCCATTTGTTCGATTGTATAAGTATCTTTAGAATTAACAGTAAATATATAGGGTCCATTTTTAATCTCTATTAAAGAATCAGTATTATTAACATACACAAAAGTACCTTTTACTAAGTAATCTTTCTCTTCTTTACAACTGAAAATAGCATATATTGCTATTGCAAAAAGACTAGTTCCAAGCGTTAAACAACGCATCCAAGTTGTTTTCTGTTCGATTGTCATATATGTTTTGGATGTGCTTTTGTTTATTTACACGGTAATGCTTTTTTGTAATCTATGTCTGTAAAAGTGTATGCAAATTTATAATGCCTATTGCCTATTTTTTCGTTAATATAATTAGATATACCAATAATACCCTCTCCTGTACCTATCTTATTAGTTGTATCTAGTGTATCACATTTTGTACTAGAATATATAATAAGAGCTGAGGTCATTGGAGGCACGTAATTTTTTTCTGATACATCTTTAGGTCCTTCGCCACCTTGTTCAATGATGTGAGACTGACTTGGATTTATAGTAAAATCGTATACACCGCTTTTAACCTCAATCAATGAATCAGTATTATTTGTATAAACATAAGTTCCTTTAACAGCATATTCTATATCTTTTTTACAACTAGCTGTGATTAACAGCGCAATTAGACTAATCCCAAGCTTAGACTAATAAATTATTCTTTACAATAAAACGGATATTCAGATTTATTTTTACAAAAATAGACATCTATATTAAATACCAAACGCATAGTTGATAAAAATATCTAATAAGTATCTAAAAATAGTTTAATTTAGTTGACTTTGGCATTAATAATAATTTATACGGCAAAAAATTAATGAAAGAAGCAATAGACATTTTAAAGCAGCTAAGCAACAAAAATTACCAACCAGTATATTTTTTGCAAGGAGAAGAAAGTTATTTTATAGATGAAATTTCTGATTGGATAGAAAAAAATGTACTTTCAGAAGCTGACAAGGGGTTTAACCAAACCATTTTGTACGGAAAAGAAGTGGACATAAATATCATTTTACAAAATGCTAGGAGGTTTCCTATGATGTCTGAAAAGCAAGTTGTAATTGTAAAAGAAGCGCAAGAAATAAAAGATTTGGGAAAAGAATCTGGACAAGAAGCCTTGTTAAAATACATAGAAAATCCGCTTACAAGTACCATTTTAGTTTTTGCACACAAACACAAGAAAATAGATGGTAGAATAGCATTAGGAAAGATGCTTGCCAAAAAAACAATTTTCTTAACCACTAAGCGTCTTTATGACAACCAAGTACCAGATTGGATAAATACGTTTGTACAATCCAAAGGCTATAAAATAAATGCCAAAGCGAGTAATTTGGTAGCTTCCTCTGTAGGGACTAATCTTGGCAATGTAGCCAATGAACTAAGCAAAATATTTATTAACCTAAAAAATGGTGAAGAAATAAATGAACTCCATGTAGAAAAAAACATAGGAGTTAGTAAAGATTACAATGTTTTTGAGCTTAATAATGCCATACTTACAAAACGTATTAAATATGTTAGAAACTACCACCACCAATGGACCTGATTTTTGATTTTTATCAAAGTATTGAATGATTTTATTGGCTTTAAGTATG
>JAYVIQ010000046.1:0-15555 GCA_043770215.1 Cytophagales bacterium
ACCCAATTATTCAAAAGAAAATTGTTTACTTGCAGACATAGATAAACTAGTGAATGCTGAAAACAACCTATTGATTGAAAACCCTATTTACAACGAGCTTGTAGTAGCCTCTAAAGGCAAACAAATTACAAAACTCAAACTAATTGATCTAAAGGGACAAACACTTGCAGAAAGTGATTCTAACAGACTAAATACATCATTTTTAAATACTGGCATTTATGTTGTTGTAATTTTTATGTCAGACGGAATACAAGTAAGGAGGATTATTAAAAATTAAACCTAAATTACCGCTTAAAAAAACATCAGTATTCTCAATTTTATAATAAAAAAAAGTTTCATCATTTTTTTTTAATATAAAACAAGTATGATACCTTGCAAAGAATAGTGACTTTATGTAGATCTCTAACCACTTTGAAGACTTTAGGTCTTAAGAGAAAGATTTAAAATCATTGGTAGTAGTTATTTAAAAACCCTTTTTTTAAAGATTTTTGAATCATATAATACAAACAAAAAATTATAAACCAAGCTGTCTAAGTGTAAGGTATGCCATAAGCCCTGGCCCTATTTCTAAGCAGTGCTCATCTACATCAAAAGTAGGTGTATGTATGCCAGAAGTTATTCCTTTGGCTTCGTTTCTAGTTCCTAATCTATAAAAATTAGCATCTATTTCTTGAGAATAATAAGAAAAATCTTCTGATGCCATCCATAAATCTAAATCAATTACATTTTCTGCACCCATATATTCTACGGCATAAGATTTCAACTCTTCGGCCAATTTAGGTTCATTTTTTAAAAAAGGATAGCCATTTCTAACCTCGAAAAAACATTCTGCACCCATACTGTCTGCAATGCCTTCCGCCATTTTTTTCATTTTTTTATGTGCTTCTTTTCTCCAATCTTCATCCATAGTTCTAAAAGTACCTTCTACTTTTACTTCGTTTGGAATTACATTGGTAGCACCCTCTCCTAGTATCTTACCAAAGGACAAAACTGTTGGGATTTTTGGAGATGCGCACCTACTCACTATTTGCTGCATAGCTACAATAATGGTAGACACAATGGTAATTGGGTCTACATTATATTCTGGCATTGCCCCATGACCGCCCTTTCCTTTTACAGTCATAAAGAGTTCGTCTGAACTTGCCATATACATGCCAGATCTAAACCCCACTTTACCTACTTCTATAAATGGCATTACATGCTGCCCCACTATGTTGTTGGGTATTGGATTTTTTAAAACGCCTTCTTTTATCATTATAGAAGCGCCACCTGGTAATTTCTCTTCTCCAGGTTGAAAAATTAATTTTACTGTACCTTCAAACTGATCTTTGAAAGCAATTAAAATTTTTGCACAGGCTAGCAATGAAGATGTATGCACATCATGCCCACAAGCATGCATTACACCTACATTTTTAGATTTATACTCAACGTTATTTTGCTCTATAATAGGTAGCGCATCCATATCTGCACGCAATGCAACTACTTTTTTTTCTGGATTTTTCCCTTTTATGTATGCTACTAGCCCAGTATTAGCAATACTTTGCGGTTCTAAACCCAACTCAAGCAATTTTGCACGTACATATTTAGCGGTTTCATACTCTTCAAAAGACAATTCTGGATGAGCATGCAAATGCCTTCTTATCTCTATGGTTTGAGCAAGGTTACTTTGTGTAAACTCTTTTATTTTTTCTGCTAAACTGTGCATAATGTTGCGCTATAAGTTATACTATAAATTCTTTAATCTAGTATTGAAATTAACTTAACTATTTTTAATTTTGTGAATATCCGTTATTGTACAAGTAGTGGAATTGATTAGTGATTTTGGACGAAACCCTATCGGGTCAGGCTCTACGCTCTCGCTTTTTTTGCTGAAAAAGCAAAAAAGAGCTCCACTTCGATCCTTTTCGCAAAAAAAATAATATGTACTGGTATCATTACGGATATTCACATTAATTTTAATGGATTTATGCAATGCAAAATACAATCTGGTAACACTAGCAAGATTGCAATTTAAAAACAAAACCCATTTTTAAATAAATTATATTTTACTCAAATCTACTTGATCTGGTACCAACAAAGCATTTGGGAATTGTTTTTTGATTTCTTGCAAACATCTAAAGGCTTCTAACCTATCAGTAAAATCACCAATCTTAACTCTAAAAAGAGTTTTGTCATATTCATCATGCACTGCCAAACCAAGAAACAAATAAGATTCCTTGTACTTGGCCATAGCATTATTCATTTCTATATGATTTTGACCATCCCAAATCTGAACACGCCACCCTTTGGCCTTCGTTTTTGTACTATAATACTTTACTAACTTTTCGCTTACAGAGTCTACGCTTGCTTTATCGTCTTTTAAATTTACCAATAAGTCTGTACTAGATTCTGTATTTTTAAGTGAACTAGTAGAGTCTATGGAAGGCAAAATAAGCGCTAAATCTTCTGTATAAGTAGGGGAATCTGCTTCATTTTTGGTTTTTCCTTTTTGTGCTGTTAAACAAGAACAAAGGAAAAACAAAAATAAAGCAGAGGCTATTTTTATATTTAAAACACTAATCAATGACTACACATTTATTAATTGCCAAATCATTTTCTACTTTCTTAAACTTTACATCTTTTAAGATAGTACCATCTTGGTATTGAACAGATACTGTATCATTTCTACCAAAAACTTTCTCGCTTTTTATAGGTTGTATTTTAGCAACTTCGTTTATATCAGAATCTTCATTGTAAATATCATCTATATCTGCTCTATTTTCTGTTACTTTAGGTTGTACAGGTGTTATTTCTCTTTCTCTTACTTGTACTTGGTTTTCTTGTTCTACAGCTACTCCTGCTTTCATCAAAAAAGAAACTATTTCTTTATTTACTGTATCTAAATACCTTTCAAAAGATTTGTACCCCTCTAATTTATAAATCACCAATGGATCTTTTTGCTCATATGACGCATTTCTTACAGTATGACGCAAATCATCCATGTCCCTTAAATGGTCTTTCCAATGGTTATCTATTACACTTAAAACAATTCCCTTTTGCAAATCTTTAAGCAATGAAGCCCCATTTGTTTCTATGGCTTCGTGCAAATTGGTTGGCAAAGTCATCACTTTTTTCCCATCAGAAAAAGGAATGGTGATTGTACCCTCTTTTATTGAACCTTTTTCTACGTAAATTCTATTAAGCAATGGCTTAATCTTAGAAAACATTAAATTAAATTTTTGTTGTCTATGCGCTATTGCTTCATCAAAAAGCTTGTCAGCAATTACATCTGCTTTGGTTTTATCAAATTCTGAACTAGATATGCTTGAATGAAAACCAAGATAATTTATTACATCTAAGGTAAAGCCATCAAAATTATTTGTTTGCTTATACAAATACACCAAACTATCTGTTAAATCAAAAATAGAATTTTCTACATCAAACTCTAATTTATCACCAAAAAGTGCATTTCGTCGTTTTTTATACACCTGTACACGCTGTGTATTCATAACATCATCATATTCTAGCAAACGTTTTCTGCTGCCAAAATGATTTTCCTCAACTTTTTTCTGAGCTCTTTCTATGCTTTTGGTTACCATTCCGGCTTGTATTACATCGCCTTCTTCCATGCCTCCAAACCTATCCATAGCTTTGGCTATTTTTTCAGAGACAAATAAACGCATTAAATTATCTTCTAGCGACACAAAAAACTGAGATGAGCCCACATCACCTTGTCGGCCTGCTCTACCTCTAAGTTGTCTATCTACCCTTCTACTCTCATGACGTTCTGTTCCAATAATTGCCAAACCACCTGCTGCTAGAGACTCTGGTGTAAGTTTTATATCTGTACCCCTACCTGCCATATTGGTGGCAATAGTTACTGTACCTGGTTTACCTGCTTCTGCTACTACCTCCGCTTCTTTTGCGTGTTGCTTGGCATTTAAGACCTGATGTTTTATGTTTCGCATTTTTAATGCTCTAGAGAAGACTTCAGAGATTTCTACAGATGTAGTACCTACCAAAACTGGCCTACCTAGCTTCACCATTTCGTTTATTTCTTCTATTGAAGCATTAAACTTTTCTCTTACCGTTCTATAAACTTTGTCTTCTCTATCATCTCTTGCAATTTTTCTATTTGTAGGAATAGTAATCACATCTAATGCATAGATTTCCCAAAATTCACCCGCTTCAGTTTCTGCTGTACCTGTCATACCAGCCAACTTGTGGTACATTCTAAAGTAATTCTGAAGCGTTACGGTAGCGTAAGTTTGGGTAGCGTCTTCTATCTTTACATTTTCTTTAGCTTCAATAGCCTGATGTAAACCGTCTGAATAGCGTCTCCCGTCCATAATACGGCCAGTTTGCTCATCTACAATCATTACTTTTCCATTATTTACAATGTACTCAGTATCTTTTTCAAACAAGGTATAGGCTTTTAATAGCTGAGTGACCTCATGTATTCTTTGAGATTTTTTAGAAAACTCATCTATTAAATTTTGTTTTGCTTCTGCTCTTTGTTGGTCTGAACGAGATTTGTCTTTTTCTAAAACATCTATTTCTATACTAATGTCTGGCAAGACAAAAAAATCTGGTTCAGACACACTCTGGGTAATGGTATTTAAACCTTTGTCCGTTAAATCTACCTGATTATGTTTTTCGTCTATGGTAAAAAACAAGGGTTCATCTGCTTCTGGCATCAACTTTTGGTTGTCTGCCAAATAAATCCCCTCTGTTTTTTCTAACAAGACACGCATCCCTTGTTCACCAAGAAACTTTATTAATGGCTTGTATTTTGGTAGTGCTCTGTAAGCTCTAAATAAAGATAAACCACCCTCTTCTTTTTTTCCTTCGCCAATTAGTTTTTTTGCTTCTACTAAAAATTCTGATGATATTTTTCTTTGCCTCTCTACTAAATCAGAAATCATAGGCTTGAGTTGAAAAAACTCATGGATATCTCCCTGAGCTACAGGACCTGATATAATTAATGGCGTTCTAGCATCATCTATCAACACTGAATCTACCTCATCTATCATGGCATAGTGGTGCCTACGTTGAACCAATTCCTCGGGCTTGTTTGCCATGTTGTCTCTTAAATAATCAAAACCAAATTCATTGTTGGTTCCGTAAGTAATGTCACAATCATAAGCCGCTTTTCTTTGTGCTGTGTGTGGCTTGTACTTATCTATGCAGTCTATTGTTAAACCATGAAATTGAAAAATTGGCGCCATCCATTCAGCATCTCTTTTTGCCAAATAATCATTTACAGTCACTATATGCACCCCATTTCCTGTCAGAGCATTTAGATAAGCTGGTAGGGTTGCTACCAAGGTTTTACCCTCTCCTGTACCCATTTCAGCAATATTTCCTTTGTGTAGCACTATCCCGCCTATGAGCTGCACATCATAATGTACCATAGACCATTTTATATTAGTGCCTGCGGCACTCCAAGTATTGTTCCAAAGCGCTTTGTCTCCAACAATTTCTACATTATCATATTTTTGTGCTATGGTTTGGTCAAATTCATTTGCTGTAACTTCTATTTTTTCATTTTCAGAAAAACGTCTTGCTGTTTCTTTTACTACCGCAAAAGCAAGTGGTAAAACTTCCATCAAAACTACCTCAAGCGCTTTGTTCCTTTCTAACTCTAAAGTTTCAATCTGATTGAATACCAAGTCTTTTTCATGAATATCTAAGCCAGCTTCTTTGGTTTTTAGCTTAAAAGAGGCTATTTTATCGTCAATTTCTTTTAATGATGTATTTATTTTGGTTTTAAGACGTGTAGTTTGGGCACGTAAATCATCATTAGAAATTTTGGTTAATACTTCCCATTCTGTATTTATTTTGGCTACTAGTGGGTATACATCTTTTAGATCTCTATCTGCTTTAGTTCCAAAAATCTTAGCAATTCCTATGTTTATTAAATTTAGCATTTTATTATAAAATTCTTTTTTTACTATTTATGACAAACTATTTAAAGTCTACTTACAATATTACATAATTATTGTAGCATTTACTTTAAAATTTTAATGTAAATAACTCACCAAAATCTTCTAAACTGAAAAGAATCAAGTATTATTCCAGATATAAAAAGAGCCACTTTGTTAGGATTATAATTCTACGCTCCCTTCAAAAACCTTTCTTGCAGGCCCTATCAAATGTATGTTGGTAAATACGTCTCCTTTTAATTCAAAAGATACACTTAAATCCCCCCCCATAACCTCAACAGAAACTGGCGAAGTATATTCTAACTCTAAA
The DNA here is from genome assembly GCA_043770215.1 of Cytophagales bacterium. Classification (GTDB taxonomy): domain Bacteria; phylum Bacteroidota; class Bacteroidia; order Cytophagales; family JAAEPT01; genus JAYVIQ01. The sequence continues at coordinate 6,235 of JAYVIQ010000046.1, forward strand.
AAACTTGCAATAGCACATGCCGTTACACCTGTTCCACATGACAATGTTTCGTCTTCTACTCCTCTTTCAAAAGTTCTTACTTTTAGTTTATTCTTACCTAAAGATTCAACAAAGTTTACATTTGTACCCTCTGGCGCATATCTATGGGTATGACGTATAGATTTCCCTTCTGTATACACATCAAATTCATTTATGTTATCTACAAACTCAACATGGTGAGGAGAGCCTGTATTCATAAAATAATCTTCTTCTGTCATTTCTATATCTTCTACATCTATCATTCTTAGGTGTACAAGTCCATCAATTATCTTTGCGTCATGGTTTCCGTCACTTGCACTAAATGTACACTCTGGCCCAATGATGCCTAAATCAAAAGCAAATTGCACCAATGCCCTACCACCATTGCCACACATAGAACCTTCTTTGCCATCAGAATTAAAATAGATCATTTGAAAATCAAGCTCCTCGTGATTTCTCAATAACATTAAACCATCTGCTCCTATACCAAACTTTCTGTGGCAAAGACTAGCTACCAAAGATTCATTGTCTTTTTGGAACAACGCGTTTCTGTCATCTAAAATAATAAAGTCATTGCCTGTACCCTGGTATTTATAAAACTGTATTTTCATAATGTATAAATTAAAAAAGCCACTTCGTAATTTACGAAATGGCTTTATATAACTAAGAGACCTAAAGTCTTATTTTCTTCTTCTTTCTTTAATCTTAGCGCTCTTACCCATTCTACCTCTTAAATAGAATAATCTTGCTCTTCTTACTTTACCGCCTCTCAACATTTCAATCTTGTCTATGTTTGGAGAAGCTATTGGAAAAATTCTTTCCACGGCAACCCCCGCAGTAACCTTTCTTACTGTGAAAGATTCTCCGTTTGTATTGCTGTTCTTTCTCTGAATTACAGTACCTTGAAATTGCTGTATACGCTCTTTGTTTCCTTCTTTTATTTTTACGTGAACATTTACTGTGTCACCAGGACCAAAAGCTGGGTATGATGCTTTTTTCTCTTTGTATTCTGCTTGTAGTATGTCTAAAACTTCTCTGTTCATTGCTATTCCCTCCGTATTAAGGTTTGCAAACTTACAACTTTTTTTTATTTAATAAAATAACTTGAGAGAAAATATTCAAATAATCTATTTTATTATTCCCCTAAGGTCCATTTTACATATAAATCTGGTCTTCTGTGCTTGGTTCTCTCTATGGATTGGTTAAATCTCCACTCTTCTATTTTCTTTTCATGACCAGATAACAATATTTCGGGCACTTCTCTACCATCAAAAACAGGTGGTCTAGTGTATACTGGGGGTGCTAGCAAATCATCTTGAAAACTATCTGTAAGCGCGCTTGTTTCATCTGAGATTACACCGGGAATTAGCCTAAGCATACTATCTATTGTTACAGCTGCCGCTAGTTCGCCTCCAGTAAGCACATAATCACCTATTGAGATTTCTAAATCAACCCATTTATCTCGTATGCGCTGGTCTATTCCTTTGTAATGACCACAAATAATTACAATATGCTTCCTTAATGAAAGTTGATTGGATAATTTTTGATTCAATGTTTGCCCATCTGGTGTCATATAAACAACCAAAAAATCTGTCTTGTTTTTGGTTATTTGATTTAAAAGAACGTCTAAAGGCTCACACCTCATAACCATTCCAGCTCCGCCACCGTAGGCATAATCATCTATTTGCCCATAGGAGTTTATCCCAAATTTACGCAAATCATGAAGCTGTATTTGTACCAACCCTTTGTCTTGAGCACGTTTTAAAATACTATGAGAAAAAGGACTAACCAATAATTCTGGCTGACACGTTATTATATCAATTTGCATAAAACCACTTTTAAGTATAGTAAAAAAAAATGTTTTACTCTTTTATATACAAATCAACTAATCCGTTTGGTAAATCCATTTTAATTTCTTTTTTATCATGAATTACCTGCACAAAAAAGTCATCGTGAAAAGGAATTAATATTTCTTTATCCTCAAAAGAGACTACCATAATCAATTGAGGACCAGCTTCTACAAATTCTTTTACAGTTCCTATAGCTCCTTTTTTAAGGTCCTCCACAGCAAAACCAATAACGTCATGAAAATAAAAGCTATCTTTCTCTAACTTAGGTAAAAATTCTAGAGAAAGAAATAATTTAGACCCTTTGAGTTCGTCTGCTTGGTCTTTGTGACCAATATCTTCGAACTTCATAAAAATTTTCTCTCCGTCTGAAGAGGAGCCTATACTTTCTATAAAATAAGGTACAAGTGCACCTTTTTGTTCTAAAAAAACAGCTGTTATTTTAGAATATAAACTAGGATCTTCAACATCAAAAAAGGCTTGAACTTTACCGTCCAAGCCATGACTTTTTACAATGTATCCTAATTCAAAGCAATTAGTTTTTTGCATGTTATTATTCAGCAGATTCCGCAGCAGCATCAGAAGATGTTTGCTCAGGAGAAACTTCTACTTCTGCAACTTCTTCTACAGCTGGTGCATTTGCAGCAGCCTCTGCTTCTTCTGCAGCTAAAATAGCAGCAGCTTCAGCTTGCTTAATTGTGTCTTCTAATTGTTTTTTAATTTTGATTCTTTCCTCAGCATCAGCTTTAATTTTATCAGCAGCAGCTTTAGCTTTTGCAGTTACCAAATCAGAACCTTTTTGTGCTTTTGAATCTAAATACACCTGGAATTTTTGATCTGCAATTTCTTGTGTCAAAGCTCCTTTTGTAACACCTACTAGTAAATGTTTTTTGTACAAAACGCCTTCTTTTGAAAGAATAGTTCTTGCTGTGTCTGTAGGCTCAGCACCTTTCATATACCAAGATAAAGCCGCATCAAAATTTAAAATAATTTGATTTTCAGCAACATTTGGATTAAAAGTACCTAATTTCTCTATGAAACGACCATCTCTTTTTTGTCTAGAATCTGCAACCACTATACGGTATACTGGTTTGTTCTTTTTACCACCTCTTTGTAATCTTATCTTAGTAGCCATAACGTTTAACGTTTTTAAGTGACAGAACTCGTCTGTCTTGTTTTTAATTAGGGTGCAAATATAAATAAAAATAATTACTCTTCAAATTTATTTCTATTCATTTAAGGTTATTAATAGAACATTTAGTTAAGAGATTGTATGTTTGGTGGCGCTTTACAAACTATTGTATCTCAAGATAAAGGGATAAGCATTTCTTTTGTCAAATCTTAATTCCGCAATTTTAAAGAATTTAAGAGCATTCTAGAAGATCCTTCTTCTAATGTTGTCGATTACACACAAAATATTTACATTTTTTTTACCCACCCCTTATTTTTTCAGGATCAATTGAAAGAAAGTTGCATTAATGACTGAATTGATGGTTTTCTAGATGTAATAACTTTTGAAAATTATGAAAGCCAAACTTTTAAAACCATTTAGTTTGAATAAAATTTGTAATAAAAAATATCCCTTAACTTTAATTAAGAAATATAATCTTGTGAAATGGATTTATAATCTGATGGTTTAACTAAAATTTTGTAAATTTATTTAGAATATGCAATCTAACCCGTAAAATTACTAAATTTCTTAAATATACTTTAAACAGTTTCACATCTTTATTATGACAACATTCGATTATAAACATTTTTCAAAGCCCTTTTTATTTTCGATTATTATATTTTTAATAAGCTTCCCTACTTTTAATGTTTCATATGGCTCTGGATTAGATATGTCTTACAAGTGGGCTTTAAATTATTTTTTTGTGAATAACTATACTCAACTCACTGAGTTTGTTTATCCAATAGGCCCTTTGGCTATTTTAAAAATGCCTGTTACACTTGGTCATAATTTTTTAATTTATTTGATCATTTTCTCTTTACTTAAACTTTTATTCTTGATGCTTTTTTTTAAATTAGGTGATGAAATTGAATCGAAATTTACGCTATTAAGTATATTCTTAGCCCTTTTTTCAGCCTATTTTATTCATGATGATTTTTTATTTGTTGGATGCACATTTTTAGCTTCTTTGCTTTATTACAAAAATAATAAAATTGGATTTTGTATTTTAGCATCTTTTTTGATCAGTATATCTTTATTAGTAAAAATTTCAATTGGAGTATCTTCCATAATTATATTTTTTAGTTTGGTTTTTTATATGTTATTAGAAAAAAAAGATTGGAAAAAAGTAATAATACAATGCTGTATTTTCATTACAGTTTTACTTTTAGTTGGTATGTTAGTGTTTAAAAATTTACAGTTATTTTTAAATTATTTTGAGGGAGTAATTCATTATACTTTGGGTTATTCAGACGGGATTTCACTACATCCATTAAATAATTGGTATCTACTATCTATATTTTGGATTTCTATTTTTACTTTGATTACGTTTAGTAAATCACCTAACTTTAGAGCTGCACTAGTTTTATTATTATTCCCCTTTTTTGCTTCTTGGAAACACGGAATTTGTCGACAAGACATCTCTCATTATGATGTTTTGGTGACTTTTATATTAGTATTTAGCCCCATATTGATTTTAATATGCAAAGATCATAGATTAAAAGTAACACTATTACTGACTATTGCTTACTCAGCGATTTTCTTTAATTACAAAACAGTTGAAGGATTTAAAGATAATAAATTAAATATAATCAGATTTTCGAATTTCAAAGAAATAGTTTTAAATCATAAAAGGTATTGTGAATCTCAGGATTCTTTATCTCAAATTGATTTAGAAACTTCTCGATTGAATGATACTTTGTTACGAGAAATTGGGAATTCTTCTATTGATTTTTATCCTTGGGAACTGTCCTATGCTGCTATAAATAAATTGAATTGGAAACCTCACTCTACATTGCAGTTTGGAGGTTTTTCACATTGGTTTGATAAAAAAACTAGTCAAGATTTCAATCTTGAAAATGGACCAGAAAAAATACTTTTTCACTATACAGAAGATAGATATGGGTCAAGCTTTGGGTCTTTGGATGGAAGACATCTATTAAATGACAACCCGTTAGTTTGGGAGAATATTATTAGTAATTACCACATTAAATTTAAACAAGCCAATTTCGTTCTTTTCGAAAAAAACAAAGAATCTAACCTTTCTCCAGTTACAAATGAAAACGTTCAAATTGGAAAATACAATACATGGATTGAAGTCCCAAAAACTAAAAATGAAATCTTGAGGGTAGCTATATTATCCAAGGAAAATTTATTAGGGAAATGTAAATCTATTCTATATAAAACAGAACCTTTTTACATAGATTATTTATTTTCAAACAATATTGTACAATCTTATAGATACGTTCCTTCTAATGCTCAAGATGGTTTGTGGCTAAATCCTAGAATAAATTACTTAAAATCAAATAAGATTGACAAAGAAGCTTTGAAATTTAGAATTAGGTCTGATGACCAAGCGAGTATAAAAGATAATTTTGAATATCATTTTATGCATTCGAAAATAATTGACACAACTAAAGGTGATATAAACAAATATTTTCAAAAACATATTAGGGAAATTGACAGTACTATTGTTCAAGAAACTAAAGAATATACTATTTCCCCAAAAGGAGTTTTAACCATAAATTCAAAAGCTTTCTCAGATAATTTTGAGTTTGATTTAAAGAAATTGTGGGAATTATTACCCAAAAATGCTTCGGAATTGGATATTGTAGCCAAAGTAGATTTTTTAAATCTAGAAACGGAATCTAATTTAGTTATACAAATTTCAGAAACTATCCCTGAAAAAGAGATTTGGAGTGGCACTAAATTGGTTCCATCAAAAGTTTGGATAAATCAAATAGGGAGTTTTAAAATATTAAGAGATAAACACCCCACAGGGAAATTAGTCATATTTGTATGGAATTATGGATTAAATGAAATAAAAATTGACAATTTTAATCTTAAAATAATAGGTCAATAGGATTTAATACTTTTAATTCATTGATTCTATTTTAATAAAATTTGCGTTTAGTTTAATCATTATTCAATCTCCTTTTCGTATATAGTCCACTATTTTATCCTTTTACCCTTCAACTTTTTGATTCTGTCACTTGCTAGGATATTATTTTAAAAGCATAATATTTCTTGATTTTTCTAGATTTAATCAATTTTTCAAAAATTTTCTAAACCAAGATTACCAATTACGTTTTGGAACATGTTGTATAATATTAAAAAGTTAAACCATGTAGACTTAAGAGTTTTGCTAAAGTATAAATTATAGACTAAAAATTGAATTAAAAATATTTAAATCAAAAATGTGGAATTTTTTCATCAAAAAAAAAGTAAAAATTCCGATGCCTCTGCTAGTTGCAAAGGCATCGGAAAATTATTTATTTCACCAACTTCATAGTAGATGGAGCAAATTTTGTCAAATTAATTCCTTTCACAGCGGCAATGTATTCTTCAATGGTTGGAGTTCTGCCCAAAACGGTAGAAAGTACAACAACTGGTGTAGATGACAACAATGATTCACCTTTTTTGCCATCGGTGTCTTCTACAACTCTACCTTGGAATAATCTGGTAGAAGTTGCCATAACAGTATCTCCTTTTTCCGCTTTTTCTTGGTTGCCCATGCAAAGGTTACAACCCGGACGCTCTAAATACAACATGTTTTCGTATTTAGTACGAGCAGCACCTTTTGGAGCATTATCATCAAACTCAAATCCTGAATATTTTTGCAATACTTCCCAATCGCCTTCTGCTTTTAGTTCGTCTACAATATTATAGGTTGGTGGAGCTACTACTAATGGTGATTTGAATTCTACTTTTCCTTGTTGCGCTTCTACATTTTTAAGCATTTGGGCTAATATTTTCATATCTCCTTTATGCACCATGCAAGAACCTATAAAACCAAGATCTACTTTTTTGGTTCCGCCATAAAATGATAGTGGACGTATTGTATCGTGGGTATATCTTTTAGAAACATCTATATTATTGACATCTGGGTCAGCAATCATTGGCTCAATAATTAAGTCCAAATCTACTTCTACATCTGCATAATATTTTGCATCAGCATCTGGAGTCAAAGCTGGTTTAGAACCTGAACTAATTTCTTGAATACGTTTGTTTGCTCTATCAATTAAACCTTGTAATACACTATTATGATTGTCCATGCCTTTGTCTATCATAATTTGGATTCTGCTTTTTGCAATTTCCAAGGATTCAATCAAGGTAGCATCTTCTGAAATACAAATAGATGCTTTGGCTTTCATTTCTGCAGTCCAATCTGTAAATGTAAAGGCTTGGTCAGCAGTTAATGTACCTAAATGAACCTCTATGATTCTGCCTTGGAATACATTTTCGCCACCAAATTTTTGTAACATCTGAGCTTGAGTAGCATGCACTACATCACGGAAATCCATGTACTCCTTCATCTGTCCTTTGAAAGTAACTTTTACAGATTCTGGAATTGGCATAGATGCTTCTCCAGTAGCTAATGCCAAAGCAACAGTTCCTGAATCTGCCCCAAAAGCAACTCCTTTTGACATTCTTGTGTGTGAATCTCCACCAATAATGATGGCCCATTCGTCAATTGTAATGTCATTCAATACTTTGTGAATAACGTCTGTCATAGCGTGGTACACTCCTTTTGGATCACGTGCGGTGATTAATCCAAAATCATTCATAAATTTCATTAATTTAGGAATGTTTGCTTGTGCTTTTTTATCCCAAACCGAAGCTGTGTGACATCCTGATTGATAAGCTCCATCTACGATTGGAGAGATAACTGTAGCTGCCATTGACTCTAATTCTTGGGCAGTCATTAACCCAGTAGTATCTTGAGATCCTACAATATTTACTGTTACACGAACATCTGATCCTGCGTGTAATACTTTTTTAGAAATAGTACCTACTGCATTTCTATTGAATATTTTCTCAACAGCCGTAAGTCCTTGTCCTTCAATATGTATCTCCTTAGATGGAGCATATACTAATGGAATATCAATACCTAAAACATTGCAGGCAAATGTTTGTAATTTTTTACCAAACACAATAGCGTATGACCCGCCAGCTTTTATAAACTCTAATTTTTGAGGGGTAAAAGATTTAGCAATGTCAATTAATTCTTTGTTGCCGTTGTATAATTTTTTTGTTTTGGTATTGATAGTCAAAACAGTTCCGGTGGCTACAGAGTACACTTCTTCAAGTATTGGATCACCAGCTTCGTTACGAAGTATTTTTCCTTCTGAGTCTTGTTTTTTAACCCAGTTTTTAAGGTCAATACCAATACCACCTGTTACATCTACAGTTGTCAAAAAGATTGGTGATATTCCGTTGGTTCCTCCAACAATTGGAGAAAAGTTTACAAACGGAACATACGGACTTGCTTGTTTACCTGTCCACAAGGCTACGTTGTTAACGCCTGACATTCTTGATGAACCTACACCCATTGTTCCTTTTTCTGCAATTAACATCACAGATTTATCAGGATGTTGTGCTTGCAAAGCTTGAATTTCTTGTTGTGCTTGAGGTGTAATCATGCATTTTCCATGCAATTCACGGTCTGATCGAGAGTGCGCTTGGTTACCTGGCGAAAGTAAATCTGTAGAAATATCACCTTCACCGGCAATAAAAGTTACTACTTTAATTTCTTCTGTTACTTCAGGTAATTTTGTAAAAAATTCTGCTTGGGCGTAGCTTTTTATGATGTCTATTGCAATTTGATTTCCTTTTTCAAATGCTTCTTTTAAGCGAGCCATATCGGCATCATAAAGATATACTTGTGTTTTTAAAACTTCTCCAGCTGTATTAGCAATTGCTGCATCAGCTCCTAATGCCAAATCAAGTAATACGTTAATAGACGGACCACCTTTCATGTGTGACAACAACTCAAAGGCAAAAGTGGGTGAGATTTCTGCTACACCAGATTCACCCAAAATGATTTTCTTTAAAAAAGTTGCTTTTTCTGTAGCCGCACTAGTTGTTCCTGGTATTGTATTGTAAATAAAGAACTTTAGAGACTCTACTCTATCTTCATGATTTAAATCTTGAATCTGAAGAATAATTTGAGTAATTAAATCTGCACTTTCTATTGGTTTTGGATGAAGGCCTTGTTCTTTACGTTCTTCTATCTCTTTTAAATACTCTTTGTAAATGTTCATAATAAATGTTTTTTACTTTTGGGGAAAATTAGTGTTTATTGAATTTTATTTTACTTGTGTCTAAAGCTAATGTACTCTAAGAAAGCTAATTTAAGAAATAATTGTTTAGCTAAAAAGTATGAATGTCTTTCGTTTCTTTTTTTTTACGTACGTATATTTAAAATGAACGCAAGTTATTTGTTATTAGATAGTTACATATTTTATAATATTTCTAAATTAGTAGACCGTTGTTGGAGTAGCTGGT
>JAYVIQ010000047.1:0-5829 GCA_043770215.1 Cytophagales bacterium
GAAAGTGGCGGCCTCTTCTATTACATTAGGGCCTCTTAAAACGACTTCTATTCTATGCCATTTTTTAAATGTACCATCTGTATTTTTCTCACCTTGTACTGTTTGTGCCAAAGCAATCCCTGAGAAACAAAGTGTTGCCAATAAGGCAAAGGTTTTATAGTGTAGTTTTACTTTTTTCATTTTTTTTTGTTTAAAGATTAGAAAGTGGACTTGTTATTAAAACGCAACTTGAAAGAAATTTAAAATAAACTGGGCTTATGTAAATTTTTCACTAGTCTTTGTAAATTTTTTTTTTTAAAACAGACTTATTTTAAAGTATACTTAGGTACTATACGTCTTATGAACTTAAAAAGTTTTATCTAAATCACTTTTATACACATTAAAAAGCATTAAAATAGCTCTGGTTTATTAAAACAATTTTCTACTTTAATCATGTTTAGAAATTCCATTTGAGTATCAGAAGATGGATTTTTTATCTATAGAATCATTCCAACTCCTTTCTTTTTCTCTAATTGATCAATACATAAATCAAGTAGTTTTTTTTTGTAAATACTTGCTACCTCTGCAACATTACAAATGGCTTTAGATTCCATTCTAGTATATCTAATTAAACTCAAGAACTCAAACCAATTATTTTCTGCTTTTGCAATTGGTTCTCGAGCATTCAAATAATCATACATGATGTCTTTATAGGTATCATATGAAGAGTCATTTGGTTTAACTGAAGTTGTATTTAAGTTTGTTTTAATGTGCGCATTTGGAATCAGTTTTTCAGAATAATGGTATATTTTAAAAGAAAAATCTGTTGGTAGACCTGCTGGATAACAGTTTGGTCCATTTGGTCTCCAAAGTGAGCTTTCTTTAATTTTAGCACTTGAAAACCAAAAAACGGTTAAAAAAACAAAATAAGAAAAACATATATTTTTTTTCATGGTATTTATTTTGTTAAGTCTTTTTGTATTATTTTGTCCTACGTTGTCAAATAAAAAAAGTAAATTTTTACGGTGTTTTTTATTAGCATTATTATTAATTACTTAATAATTAGCCCCTATTTTTTTTTAACAGAAACCAATTAAGTCATATAATTTCAGTTCGTATTAGACTCACTTAAAGCAGATTACTGCAAAAAAAAGGGTGTATTGTGTATGTTCAGAAATAATGACACTTCTAATTTTAGTTAACTTCAGAATTACAGTGTATTTATTTTTTGGTCTATAGATATTTTCCCGCAAATCTCAAAGTATATATTATGGGGTGTAAGTCTATTTTTGTAAAGAGATGATAAAGTACTCTTTTAACCACTAGATAATTTTGAGCTTTGGCACACCTCATTTTTTTTTAACAAATGTTTTTAAGATATTAATTTGATGTTTTAGTTACAAAATTATTTATTTAGAAAGAGATGAAGTGTTTGAAATTTATGATTCTTTAATACATACTAGAAAAATAGAAAAGCATTTGCTAATAAATCTATTATTGGTGATAAAGAGTAAGCATTTTCAATACTTATTCGCGGTAGAATTCAGATTAATGCCTTAAGACTAGAACACTTATACTGCAAAACAATAGTTATAGACAATAGAGTTACTTAGTTTTTTATGGACTAACTTACATCATATTTGACATTAGTAGATTAGAACTTAAGAAAAAAAAATCTATAAATCATTTGTTTCTTTATAACATTTGGATGCAAGATAAAAATCATGTTGCTTGTCTATAATCAGATACAAACAGCGATAAAACAAATATTTAATTTATGAGTAGAAACACATTAAAAAACGTAAAAAAGCATAATGATGATTTGCATAAACAACAAAAAAAGAAAACAGTTAAAAGATTGGAAAGGAAAGAAACCTTGAAGAGCATTGTAAGAAAATATAATGAAAACAAAGAAAAAAGTATTTTGTAATGTACTTTTTATAAATATAAAATCAATAGAGAGTTAGTAATGAAGAGGTATTGAGGTTTTCTATCTCATTTCAAAGTAGAAAATTTAAAAAACACAGCTTTTTAATTTGGTTTAAGATTTGGTGAAAGGGTTATTTTTTTAAGTATTTAAATACCCCCCCACATAAATTTCCAATCTCTATAAACATAGGATAAAACACAAGTAACCTTGTTTATATTTACATTTTTATAGATTTTTACTAAATGAAAAAAAATATTTTTTTAAGTGCGGTTAATAGTCAACGTATTATTTGCATAAAAAGTCTACACGGGTGCAAAGATATATTCTAAACAAGCATTTAAATACAGTAAATACAATTCTGCTTCAGACTTTAAACTTGTATGGTCAGATGACTTTACAGTTTTTGATGAATAACGTTGAGGAAAAGTCAATTGGAGTTTTGATGGCAACCCGGTTAAATTCGACCCGCAAAATGTGGTTATAAAACAAGGATATTTGGTTCTTTGTTTAAATAAAAAAAGGATAATAGGCCAGGCAGGTATTGTAAAAAAGGATAAAATATAAAAAAAAATGAAAGCTAAAAAAGCCAAACCCATAACAGATTAGTGTTGTTCTTTGGGCAAGATCTAGTGCTTGCCTTATAGGACGTAATGAAATAAACTGTAAACTAAATCTACCTTTAAAATACAACTCATAGTTCCGATTTAGCAAAAAAGTATTTAAATTGGTCTTTACTGATCTCTATAATAAGTTTTAATAAATGAAAAATAACCTGCTCATTTTGTGTCTTATATGTTGGCATAATTTTTTTTGCCAAACAGTAGTAAAGGAAAGTCCTTTTCAAGTGGCTTTTTATAACCTAGAGAATTTATTTGATACAGTAAACGACCCTTTAACTGATGATTATGAGTTTTTGCCTACTAGCCAACACAGATGGACCACAGAAAGGTATACTCAAAAGATTCATAATTTGGCTAGATCTATTGCCAGCTTAGGCAATTGGCAAGGTCCAGATGTATTAGGCGTTTGCGAGGTAGAGCACAAAAGCTGTTTGCTAGACCTTACCAAAAAAACAAGCCTAAACCAATTCAATTATGAGGTAATTCATCAAGAGTCAGCTGACAAGAGAGGTATAGATGTTGCGTGCATATATAAAAAAGACAAGTTCGAACTTATAAACTATCAGTATCTAAAAATTAATTTTAGTTTTGACACCAAACCCACTAGAGACATTTTATATGTAAAAGGCAAAGCTTTGGGCAAAGATACAGTGCATATTTTTTATTCTCATTGGCCTTCTAGAATGGGAGGGGTAGCAGAATCTGAACCCAAAAGAATAGAAGCAGCAAACACTCTTAAGGCATGTATAGATTCTATTTTATCTACAAACCAATTAGCAAAAATTATTGTAAGCGGTGATTTTAATGACGGCACAACCTCACAAAGTATTTATAACCACTTAAAAGCCGACCATAGCCAAGAAGTAAATGAGAAACTGCTTTTCAATACTTCACATTATTTAGCTCACACCTTGCGTAAGGGCAGCCACAAATACCAAGACGAGTGGAATTTGTTTGATCAAATTATAATCTCTAAAATACTATTAGATACTAATGAAACAATGTTTTGCTATCCTAAAACCTCAAAAATACATGATGATAAAACTTGGCTAAATGAGTCGGACAGCTTTAGCAATGGGCAAAAACCTAAACGAAATTTTGTAGGTACCCAGTACAACAATGGGTATTCAGATCATTATGCGGTAAGCTTAACTTTTTGGTTGAAGCAATTTAACCTTGGCAGGTAACAATTTACTTGATATAGGTATTTAAAAATAATAAACAAAAGAAGGCAAGAGTTTTGAAATCTTGCCTAGTGTACTATAAATACGCTAAATGAATTATTCTACTGGTAAGATAGAAACAACTGATTTACCGCCTTTAGATTTTTTGAAGTTTACTAAACCATCTGTTAAGGCAAACAAAGTATGGTCTCTACCAATACCTATGTTTTCTCCTGGATGATGGGCTGTACCTCTTTGTCTTACAATAATGTTACCAGCAATGGCAGCTTGACCGCCAAATACTTTTACACCCAATCTTTTACTTTCAGATTCTCTACCATTTCGAGAACTTGCTGCTGCTTTCTTATGTGCCATTTCCTAAAAGGGTTTAAGCTGTTATTTTTTCAATCAATACTTTTGTGTATTGTTGTCTATGACCGTTTCTTTTTTGGTAGCCTTTTCTTCTTTTCTTTTTGAAGACAGTTACTTTATCAGCTTTTACCTGATCTAATATTGTACCAGTAGCTTTTACACCTGATACAATAGGAGCGCCTACTTTGATATCGCCGTCCTTGTCTACCAACAATACTTTGTCAAATTCTACCTTGTCACCAGTTACTCCTGATAATCTATCTACATACAAAAACTTATCAGCTTCTGCTCTGTATTGTTTTCCTGCTATTTCGACAATTGCGTACATTATTCTTGAATGTAATTTTCTAAAATGGTTTGCAAAGTTAAGAATAAAAATGACAATATCAACTTATTACTCTAAAATATTAATAGCAGTTTTAGGTATGGACTAGAATTAATAAAACAATTTTGAAATGTTTAGACAGAAATTCTTTTGAATCCAAGAGTAGGTAATTTAGTAATTCTATATTTTTAGCCATTTAAGGGTTCTATTTTAAACTTTAGCCGCCCAAATTGGAGCTTCCCCTTTTTTTGTCAAAAATTTGCTTTAACGCCATTTGAAAAAAAATCTATAGTTCAAAAGTAAATTTAAATTGGCTTTAAATATAAAAATCAAAAAGGATAGTGAGGTAGTCTTTTTTAGGGCATCTTCAAAAGTAACAAGTCCTAGTGTTAGCTAATGATGTTTAAAGCTGTTTAATGGGTGCTCACGGGGATGTGGAGCGATAACACTAATACTTATCTATAAAACATAAAAAAAGCTCTAACAAGGGCTTTTTTTTATGTTTTATGGGTTTGTAAAATTTTTTTCACGACTAATTATTTAGCATAGCTTACTGCTCTTGTTTCTCTGATTACTGTCATTTTTATTTGACCGGGATATTGATTTTTTATTTTCTTAGAAATATTAAATTAAATTTCAGTTGTTCTATGGTCTGTTAGGTTTTCTGCATCTACCATTACACGCAAGTCTCTAGCAAGCTGATTGAAGTAACGCAACGCTGTACTCCAATCAGCTTGGTGTCTAAATAAGAAAGAGGTTTAAAAGTTGAATCTTACTATTTTATATCAAACCCTTTTTCAATCATAAATTTCTTAAATTTTGCTGGTTTCCAAAAACTTAATTTAACTTGGCTACCATCATTGAAATTTATTTTATAATTCAAGCCCAAAAAGAAAGACTTTATTTGTAAAATTTCATTGAGGTTTTTTTCAAAATCTCTATGAATCAAAGAAAACCCACAGGATTCAAAAGTTATTTTATCGCAAGCAACCACTGTAACTCCATTTGACCACAATAATTTTGAGCCTTTGTAACTTGATTTAAAAGCTTTAATTTCATCATTTGCTATTAGCGATGTACTAAGAAATACCCCAAAAATTAAAATTATTTCTTTCATATTGACATGATAATGAACCAGGTAAACTAATTAATACACCTAATGCTGCACCACCTAATGCAGCAGCCGGACCCCCAAGTATTGCACCTCCTGCGGCAAATACGCCGCCAAAAAATACTGTATTAGCAACTACACAGTTTCTCTTTTTTTTACTTTTAAATAATCTTTCAACTTTTGTATTATATGACCTTTTTTTTAAAGTTATGTGAATATCCGCAAGGATGCCAGTACATATTATTTTTTTGCGAAAAGGATCGAAGCGGAGCTCTTTTTTGCTTTTTCAGCAAAAAAAGCGAGAGCGTAGAGCCTGACCCGATAGGGTT
>JAYVIQ010000048.1:0-2252 GCA_043770215.1 Cytophagales bacterium
CCAGCCAATAGTGATAGATGTATTATTGAACGATAATGGAGGCGATAAAATAGAGCCAAACACAGTAAGTTTAGTAGGAGGCGTAGACACGGACGGCAACGGAACATTAGATGCATTAACAGTCTTAGGAGAAGGCAAGTGGAAGGTAAATCCTGCAACAGGTTCAATCACATTTACTCCAGAGACTGGGTTTAAATCTAGTCCAAGTGCAATAAGCTATACAGGAAATGATGCACAGGGTACAGTTTCAAATGCATCAACGGTGAGTGTAACAGTCAACAAAGTAGCAGAGGTAATTTTACCACAAGGATTTTCTCCAAACGGTGATAAAGTAAATGATGCTTTCGTAATCACAGGCATAGAGAGCTATGCTAAGAAGACGTTAAAAATCTTTAACCGTTGGGGTAATGTAGTGTTTGAGTCAGAAGATTACCAAAACACTTGGGATGGTACAGTAAACACAGGCCTTAGAATTGGCGGCGAGCAGCTACCAGTAGGTACGTACTTTTACATACTAGAAGTTAAATCTACCTCAGATGCCAAAGAAGAGATCATCAAAGGCTATATATATTTGAATAAATAATAGAAAATAAAGTAAGCATAAAGTACAAGATCTAGCATAGAATATAGAGATATGAAAAAGATAATAATATTAGGGATGTTGGCATTAGGCGTTGTGGCATTAAAAGCCCAACAGCAAGCAATGTTTACCCACTACGCTTTCAATACCTTGGCAGTAAATCCAGCGTATGCAGGCAGTAGAGAAGCGTTGACGGTAACTGCTTTGCACAGGAGTCAGTGGGTGGGTTTTGATGGAGCGCCAACAACACAGACCCTTACATTACATACGCCTATAGCCAATGACAGATTAGGACTAGGGTTGTCTATTATGAATGATAAAATTGGGCCATTAAACACCACATCACTTTACACAGACTTGGCGTATATTTTGCCTTTGAATCAAAGAGGGTCAAAATTAGCATTTGGATTAAAAGGTGGCATTAATTTAATGCAAGCCAACCTAAACGAAGTTACCACCAACCAAACAGGCGACAATAGTTTTGATGGCAACAATGTAAGTAATGATGTGTTGCCTAACTTTGGATTAGGAGCATATTATTACAACCCAAAGTGGTATGTAGGTTTAAGTGTACCAACCTTTTTAGAAAACACCCTAAAGACAGAAGTAAATAACTCTGGCACAAGCGTAGCCAAAGAAAAGAGACACTTTTTTGCCATAGGAGGAGCGGTATTCAACCTAAGCAAAGGATTAAAGCTAAAGCCAACGACGTTTGTAAAAGTA
The DNA here is from genome assembly GCA_043770215.1 of Cytophagales bacterium. Classification (GTDB taxonomy): domain Bacteria; phylum Bacteroidota; class Bacteroidia; order Cytophagales; family JAAEPT01; genus JAYVIQ01. The sequence goes on from JAYVIQ010000048.1 coordinate 1,304, forward strand.
ACAGAAGCAGCGCCAATAGAGTTGGATTTAACAGCCATGTTTATATTCAAAGACAAATTAGAGTTGGGAGGTATGTTTAGAACAGGCGATGCAATAGGCGCATTGCTAGGCTACAACCTAAGTCCAGTATTTAGAATAGGGTACTCATTTGATTGGTCATACACCAATACCACCTTTAAGTACAACAATGGCTCACATGAAGCAATGTTACGTTACGATTTCATTTATAATGACAACAAAAAAATAAGGTCACCTAGGTACTTCTAATAAGATACATTAGAAGAGAATAGCTCTGAGTACGTATAGAGAGCATTAGAAAGATCAAACAGACATCATTCGAACAGGATATTATGAAAAAAGCAAAAAAAATAATTAGTTATCTATTTTTCTTGAGTACCATGGCTCTTCATGCACAAGAATACGCAGGGGCAGAAAAAAGAGGCAACAAGAGTTTCGAGACATTGAATTACCAAAAAGCGATTAAGAAATACAACAAAACCTCTTCATTGTCTTTAGACTCAAAGCGTAAATTGGCAGAAAGCTATAGGCTATCAAACAACACCATAGAGTCAGAGAAAGTATATGCAGAGTTGACAAATGAAGCTTCAGCAACACCAGAAGATTTGTATTATTATGCCTTTGTATTAAAGGAAAATAAAAAGTATTCAGAATCTAATGATTGGATGCAAAAATACCAAGACAAAGTCAAGAACCTACGTACAGAACATTTTTCAGAAGACAAAGGGAAACTGTCTAAGTTCCTAACAGACGAGGGGTATTTTTCAGTACAGAACATCAACATCAATACTGCACAAGAAGATTTTGGCACATCATATTACAAAGAAAAAGTTGTGTTTGCGTCCTCTAGAGAAGGAGCAAAAATGATTAAGAGAAGATGGAATGGCAATCAGATGGCATTTTTAGATTTATATGAATCAGAAGGCAAAGA
>JAYVIQ010000049.1:0-12840 GCA_043770215.1 Cytophagales bacterium
TAAAGAGAAACTAAATGATTTTGTTGCAACCAAAGCAACAATGAAAGTCTTTTTTAACGATGATGTAGGGATATTACTAAACAAAACATCACTAGGAAAAGAAACTAAAATGATCATAAACAAAGATTACAGTAATCCAATCTTTTTACTTGATCGAATGCTTTTAGAAAACAATTCCTCTAAAAATGTTAGCGCTATTATAGAATTGAAAGATTTAGCCATAGGTTCTAATACAATAGAATTTAGCACATGGGATGTATATGGTATAGGTAGCACTAAAATAGTAGAGCTAAACACAGGGTTTGCAGTAGATATATCTGTATTCCCAAATCCTGTAGCAGACAAACTAACTATAGAAATAAAAAACACAATCCTTGTACAAGACTATGAGGTAGAACTTAATGTTTACAATGGCATAGGAAAACAAATTTCTCAAAAAAATATTTCTCTAAATCAGACTCAATTAAAAGAGAATATAACATTTACGGCAGATGAACTAAATTTATTTGAACAAGGGATATACTTTTACAACGTAAAGATACGTTATAAAGATTCAAACAATGTATTTAGTCTAGATGGTAAAATCACTAAAATATGAAAACTAGGAACATATATTCCCTCATGTTATTTTTCATTTGCTCTGTTCTAACAGCCCAGAACTCTTTATTATCTACTGGAACTTGGGTAAAAATGGAAATTAAGGAATCTGGCTTGTATAAAATACGTTTTGATCAATTAAAAACGCTAGGTTTTGTAGGTAAAAACCCAAAAAACATAAAAATTTATGGTTATGGAGAGGTGTTACCTCAAAAAAACAGTGATTTTAGATATGATGACATGGTAGAAAACCAAATTGTATTTAAGGGAGAAGAAGACGGCATTATAAACGAAAGTGATTTTATTCTATTTTATGCTCAAGGACCTAATAAAATAGATTCTCTAGGTAAAAACTTGCAATTAATAAGCAATCCTTATACTTTGTCTTCTTTTTATTTCATTAGTTATTCTGAATCAGCTGGTAAAAGAGTAAATACTTTTCAGAATTCTACAAGCTACTCAAAAAGTTTTAATTACCTACCTTTCATTGCCTATCACGAAGACAATGCAATAAATATCATAAAATCCGGTAGAGAATGGGTAGGAAACTCTTTTAAACTAAAATCTAATTATACATTTAGTTTCAATCTAGAAGATATAAATACAAATTTACCTGTTCTATATTCTACTAAATATGTTGGAGGTTCCTTTTCTTACCCAACTAGTTTTTCAACATCTATAAATAACATTAAAGTAAAAGATACTGATGTAGGAACTATTCCAAACGGCTATGGGCTTAAAGCACAACAATCTATACATGCAGGAAGTACAATTCTTTCTAACGCAACACTAGCTATGAAGTGCTCATACGACAACAAATCTGATGGATCTGCAAATGCTTTCATAGACAAAATAGAAATAAATTACCTACGCTACCTAACGGGCAACAAAACTAGGGTATATACATTACCCACTTTTTATCAAGGAGCAGAATTAGAAATCACAAACACAAGTGCAAACACAAGCGTTTGGGATGTAACTAAAGTAACTGAAATAAAACAATTAGCACTTGTAAATGGAAAAGTGAATGTTGATATTGGAACTGATGTTCTATTAATTGCAAACCAAAACGATGTCAAATCACCTATTTTCTTGGGCGTAGTTAGTAATCAAAACATACATGCATTAGATGTTCCAGAATTGCTTATAGTTACTCATGAAAATTTTAGAGCATCCGCAAATGCTTTTGCAGATTTTAAAAATAAAGAACAAAAAATAAATACTAAAGTTGTAACAGTACAAGAAATATACAATGAATTCTCTTCTGGCAAACAAGACATTACTGCCATACGAGATTTTGCAAAATATCTCTACAAAAAAGATAATACATTCAAATACTTACTTTTGTTTGGAGATTGTTCCTATGATTATTTAAACAGATTATCTGCTAATACAAACTACGTTCCTGTTTATGAAAGCTACGAGTCTTACGATAATATAGACTCTTTTTCTAGTGATGATTATTTTGGCTTTTTTGATGATTATGAAGGAGAGTGGCCTGAAACCTATCAAGAAAATAACCACTTTTTAGAAATAGGTATTGGTAGATTGCCCATAAAATCAAATGAAGAGGGGTATTCCATGCTCAACAAAGTAAAAAATTATGTTTATTCTACAAATTCCAAAGGCAGTTGGAGAAATAAAGCCATGTTTGTAGCAGATGATGGTGACTATCAAACACATTCAATAGAATCTAATGACCTAAGTATACAATTAAATAACATTCAAAATGGAATTAATGAAACAAAAGTTTTTCTAGATGCTTTTGAACAAGTTTCTTCTTCTGGCGGACAAATAGCTCCCGTTGTAAATGACGCAATTAAAAGAAGATTAGACAATGGATTGTTGCTTGTAAATTATACTGGGCATGGTGGCGAAGAACAATGGGCTCAAGAACAAATTTTAACTATTGATGAAATAAACAAGCTTAATAATAAAAATAAATTACCTTTTTTTATCACGGCCACCTGCGAGTTTGGAAGGTATGATGATCCAACAATTGAAAGCGGGTCAGAAAGATTTCTTTTAAATAGCAATGGAGGAGCAATAGGTTTAATGACAACTACAAGAGCTGTTTTTGGAACAAAAAACTTTATCTTAAATACGGCATTTTATAACAATGTTTTCAAAAGAAATTCAGACTCATTATTTGATAGAATTGGAGATATCCATAAACGAACTAAAAATGAAAGTATATCTGGCATAAACAACAGAAATTTTGCTTTGCTAGGTGACCCTAGCATAAAATTGGCTTATCCAGAATATAAAGTCATAGCTGATAGTGTAAACAATAAAATTATATCCCAAAAAGATACCCTGTCTGCCCTAGAAAAAATAAAAATAAAAGGACACATAAACAATCCAAAAGGAGTAAAAGATATAAATTTCAATGGCAAAGTATCCGTTTCCATTTATGATAAACAAAGTGAAGTTACCACATTAGGGGATGAAAAAGCTACTCCTTTCAATTACAAAGAAAGAAAAAGCATCATTTTTGAAGGAGAAGTAGATGTAAAACAAGGTGAATTTAAAGTAGAATTTGTTGTCCCAAAAGACATTTCTTACACATATGGCTTGGGCAAAATAAGTTTTTATGCTTTGAACAATGCTGGTTTAGATGCTTCTGGATGCAGTGAGGATATCTACATAGGTGGAGGTTTAGATGGCTTTTCTGACAACTTGGGTCCAGAATTAGATCTATTTATAAATGACACTACATTTATCTCTGGGTCTGTAGTAAGTAGCAATTGTATTTTTATAGCAAAAATTTTTGATGAAAATGGAGTAAATACAACCAACTCTGGCATTGGTCACGAAATGACACTAATAATAGATGATAATCCAGATTTGCTTTATATACTAAACGAATACTATAAAAGTGTAAACAGCACTTACAAAAATGGACTTGTTTCTTTTCCTTTATTTAATTTATCTCCTGGTTATCATAAACTCACGTTTAAAATATGGGATGTAAACAACAACAGTTCAGAAGAAGATATATACATAAATGTAAGTGAGAGTGGAATGATTACAGCATATCCAAATCCATTCAACGAAAAAGTAAATTTCATTATAAACCAACCAAGAAAAGATGTAGGCGGACAATTTGAAATGAAAATTTTAAACATTTTTGGCAATGAATTATATAATCAAATTGTTGATTTTGATGAATTTACATCCATTATAGACAATGTAAGCTGGGATGGCAAAAAAAATAATGGAGAAAATATATCTCCAGGTATATACTTTTCAGTATCTGAGCTTCGTTATAGAGATGGTTTAGGAAATATTACAGAAAAAACTAAACTACTCCATCAAAAATAAAAAATAATTATATCTTTGCTCAAGTAAGGGAACTAACGTATGAAAAAAATAACTTTATTAGTATCAAGCACAATTTTAGTAACAAACTTGTTTGGACAACTAGCTACAGATACAGACGTAGAAGGGAAAACAGGCAGTAGATACATACAAACCGCAGTTCCTTTTATGACTATTGCACCAGATGCAAGGGCTGCATCTTTGGCAGATGCTGGAGTTGCAACTTCTGCAGATGCAAATTCAATGCATTGGAATGCTGCAAAACTAACCGAAATAAAAGATGCTGATGGACAAGAAGCAGATTTTGGTTTAGGATTGACACACACACCCTGGCTTGCCAAACTTATAAATGATATGTCTCTAAATTACTTAACCGGATATAAAAGAATAAGTAAAACCGAAGTTATAGGGGCATCTTTGAACTACTTTAACCTAGGCGAAATGACTTTTAGAAACGGCCCAGGTGCTGAAGGAATAACTGGAACAAAAAAACCATATGAACTCACCTTTGGTGTAGCTTATGCACGCAAATTATCAACACCACTCAGCATTTCTTTAGGATTAAAACTGATTCACTCAAATTTAGCAAGCGGCATTACATTATCTAATAATGATGTAGCCAAGGCGGGTAACTCTGTTGCAGCAGATTTGGGAGTATATTACAATAAAGATATCACAGTAGTAGGAGAAAAACTTAATTTGGCTCTTGGTTCAAGCATAAGCAATCTTGGCAACAAACTAACTTATACTACAAGAGAACAAGCATATTTTATCCCTACAAACTTTAGATTAGGTACTGCCATTACAAAAGAAATAGATTTATACAATAAAATAACTTTAATTGTTGATTTTAATAAATTAATGGTACCTACACCTGCTGTGTATTCAGATTCTTTAGATAAAAACAATAATCCTGTCTTAATTGATGGAAAAGAAGCAAAAGACAAGGGTTTAATTTCTGGAGTTTTAGGTTCTTTTGCAGATGCACCGGGTGGTTTTAAAGAAGAAATGCAAGAGTTTACCACTTCCATAGCTGTAGAATATTGGTATACTGGAGCATTTTCTGCAAGAGCTGGCTATTTCAACGAGTCTGAAGTAAAAGGAAACCGTAAGTTTTTTACATTAGGTGCAGGTGTGCGTTACCAACAATTTGGTTTTGATTTTGCCTACCTAATCCCTATAAAACAAAATAATCCTTTAGCAGATACTATCAGAATTTCATTACTAATGAATTTGAAGTCTAAAAACTCAAAAGAAGCACCATCCGTAAGCGAATAATATGCATTTAAAAACACTTGATAGAAGTGTAGTACCTTCTTTTGTAGTACCAAATAGTTTCGAATTTCAAAAAGTAAACTCATTTACATTTTCTAATGGCATACATGTACATGCTCTAGAGGCAGGGAATCAACCAATCATAAAATTAGAATTGAGCTTTGTAGCTGGAACCTGCCAAGACAACGGTAGTTTTGAAAGCTATTTTACAGCAAAACTCCTTGATCAAGGAACCACAAAAAAAAACAATGAGCAAATAGCAGAGTTTGTAGCCTTTAGAGGGGCTCATCTTGAGTTTATATCTGGAAATGAAAAAATTATTGTTGTAATATATTCACTCAAAAAACATTTAAAATCAGTTTGCGAGTTGGTTTTTGAAGTGCTAAATGACAGTCAATTCAATCAAAACAACTTAGACAGAGTAAAAAAAATTGAATTCCAAGGTTTAGAAATTAAGGAAACTAAAACTTCTCATATTGCAAGTAGAAAATTTATTTCTACCCTGTTTCCAAATCATTATTATGGCAAAAGTCTACACTCTTCATTTATTGAACCAATAGAATTAGAGAACTTAAAGCAATTTTACCTTAGGTATTTAGTAGGTGCAAAATTTGATCTATTTGTTTCTGGGGCAGCAGATGATGAAAGCCTAAAGTGTATAGAACTAATTTTTGGACAACACTCTGTTTTTTCTAAAGAAAATGACTCTAAAACAATTTTAAAATCTAACTTAGGAATTGAAAAAATAACCAAGAAAGGTGCTTTACAAGCCTCTATACGCTACGGATTTCAGACCATAAACAAGCTGCATGTAGACTATCCTTTATTGTCTATTACAAATGAAATTTTTGGTGGCTACTTTGGTTCTAAACTAATGACAAACATTAGAGAAGAAAAAGGATACACCTACGGAATAGGTTCTCATATCTCTCAATTGAAGCATGCATCTTATTTTCAAATTGCTACAGATGTAAAAGCAGAAAATGCAGATGATACGCTTAAAGAAATTAATCTTGAGATAGATAAAATGTGTCAAGAAAAAATAACAATAGAGGAGCTAACAAAAGTAAGGAATTATATTGTCGGTAATTTTGCAAACTCACTAAATACACCCTTTGAACTCATGGATAAGTTTAGAGCAGTTCATTTAGTTGGCCTTGACTACTCTTTTTACAATACATATTTCGAGACTTTAAAATCAATAACTCCTGAAGACATTCAGAATGCTAGCCAAAAATATTTAACAGAAACACCAGCAATAGTGATCTGCGGATAGCTGTATTCTTATTTCTAATAATGCTTAAGGATTTGGCTATTTTGCTTTATTTTTTAATTGCATCTCAACCCAAAACTGATCTTTAGTGAATTGCTCAAAAACGTTGTTTTTATCAAATTGAACATTTTTTTCTTGAGCATAATTTGCCATTTCTACATGAACTCTTTGCGACGAAGCTGTGGCTTTTTGATATCCTAAAACCACATTTTTCAAAGTTATTTTCTGATTTATAAAATCTTTGGAAAGAAGCTCTTGCCCTAAAGTTGACTCAACCCCCATAAATACTTTAAATGTCTCATGATTTTCTTTTGTAGGATTAATAGCATAAAAGACAGAAATTTTTTCTTGTCCTATTTTTTCAATGAATTGCTCTTGCAAAGCAAAAAAAGCGTTCTCATCAGAAGTTTTTAAAAAGCTACCTTCTATCCATTTCCCTTGTAAAATATGTACGGCTGAATCTTTTTTAGAAATAGCAACTTCATTAAATCCTCCATTGAAATACATATTTGTATAAAAGCAAAGAGAAAGCACTATTACAACAGAAAGGAGAATGATACTGACTTTTTTCATTGTTCTTGGGGTTTGTATTGTATATTGTATAAATCAAAATAAGCACCTCTTTTTTCTATAAGGGCTTTATGTGTACCTTGCTCCAAAATTGCACCTTTGTCTAGTACTATTATTTTACTGGCTTGCTGGATAGTAGATAAGCGATGTGCAATCACTAAAGATGTTCTTCCAAACATTAATTTTTCTATAGCTACTTGTATCAATTGTTCTGTTTCTGAATCTATAGATGATGTAGCCTCATCCAATACTAATATTTTAGGGTTATACACCATAACACGTATGAAAGAAATCAATTGCCTTTGTCCCATAGACAAACTAGCTCCTCGTTCTTGCACCTGATAATCTAAGTGCCCTGGTAATTTTAGCAAAAACTCCTCTGCTCCTACGCTTCTGGCAGCTTCCCAAATTTGATTTTCCGTAATGGTCTCATCTCCTAAAGTGATGTTGTACCTTACAGTGTTAGAAAAAAGAAATACCTCTTGAAGTACTACCCCTATATTTCTCCTTAAAGAGCTTAACTGATACTCTCCTATTTTTTGATTGTCTATAAGAATCTCACCCTTATTTATTTCATAAAACCGATTTAGAAGGCTTATAATAGATGACTTTCCTGCACCAGTGGCACCAACAAAGGCTATAGTATCTCCTTTGCTCACACTAAAGCTTAACGATTTTAGCACATACTCATCTAAATTATAAGCAAACCAAACATCTTTAAAAACAACATCCCCTTCTAAACAATCTGCTTTTAAGTTGCCTTCGGTCATTATTTTTTCTGTACTGTCTAGTAATAAAAGTATACGCTGAGTGCTAATGAGGCCCATTTGTATTGTATTAAACCTGTCAGCTATCATGCGCAAGGGTCTAAAAAACATATTTATAAGCATAATAAAGGCAATTAAATCTTCTGGTCCATTTGCCCATCCCATAAATACACCCTTTGCTCCTATCCAAACTAATATACCTATACCCAAAGCACCAATGACCTCTACTACAGGAAAGTAAATAGAATAATATTTAACAGATTTTAAATGCGCTGTTTTATGCTCTTGATTTATGTCAAAAAACTTTTGGTATTCACGGCTTTCTGTATTAAAAATTTGAACAATAGACATACCCGTAATTCTTTCTTGAACAAAAGTGTTTAAATTTGCTACCGCTGCTCTTACTTCGCTAAATGAACTTTTAATTTTTTCTTTAAAAACATAGGTAGAAATCAACATAAATGGAAACATAGATAGGCCAATAAGCGCTAACCTCCAATTCATCCAAAACATCACTATTACAATAAAAATTAGTTGCAATATTTCAGATAAAATTTGGGCTAACCCTTGGCTAAAAACTTCTGATAAACTTTCTACATCTGAAATGTTTCGAGTTACAAGTCTGCCAATAGGTGTTTTATCAAAAAAAGACAATGATAATTTAGAAATATGTTTGTAAAGCTCTACTCTTATGTCCTTAATTACGTGCTGCCCAATCCAACCAGCCAAATACGTATTTATATATTGAATAATTCCTTGTACAAGTAACACACCCAACATAATGCAAAGCATAATCATTAGTAAAGGATAATCTTTGTTTGCAATAGGGTTTTTTATGGTTTCTCTTATGAGTAACGGAATGATGCTTGGGATTATTCCAGAACTTAAAGAAACAAACAAAAGCAGAAAAAATTGCTTTTTATATGGTTTTATGAATTTTATCAGTCTTTTTAATACGATAAAATCAAATTTATTGCCTTCTGATTGTATTGCTTTTTCTTTTTTCAAATGGAATTGTACTGTATTGTTTTTTTAGTAACTAATTGAAAACAAATATACGCAAAGATATTTCTGCCTTTACATTTTATTTACGTTAGAATCCTACAAACACAAAAGCAATCTGCACTCATTATTTTTAATAAAATTCTAATTCGCTTAAAATTATTTATTGTTAGATATGTTTATAATTTAAGATATTTTCTGCCAATCGATATCATTACCATACTTTACAGAACACAGAAACAAACCATCTGGCAATACATTTCTACCGGCTTTGCATCTGTCTTTTTGTACAATTATTTCTTTTATCCAAACAGGTGGTTTATTGCCTAAACCTACTTCTAAAAGCGTTCCTACCAATGCACGCACCATACCTCTAAGAAACCTATTGGCTGTAACATGAAACTCAATTCTAGAACCCTCTACAGAAAAATAAGCAGATTTAATATGGCATTCAAAGGTGTTCACTACAGTTTTAACTTTAGAAAAAGACTCAAAATCTTGATTTCCAACCAAATAACTACACGCTTGATTCATTATATTTATATCCAAGGTTTTAGGAAAAAAATAAGATTGGCCTATCACATAAGGATTTTTGTGTTGATGAATGTGGTATACATATGCCCTTTCTGTGGCATCAAAACGTGCATGAAAATCATCTGCAACTTCAGCAAAATGTAAAATACTAATGTCTATTGGCAAAACTCTATTTACTTTAGAGATTTCTTTGTTTGTAACTTGGTGTATAGAATCGAAATGAATGATTTGCTGACTGGCATGTACACCGGCATCTGTTCTTCCGCTGGCTGTAACGCTTATATTCTGCCTCAAAACTAAAGAAAGGGCGTGTTCAAGAGTTTCTTGTACTGTCACAGAATTAGGTTGGATCTGCCATCCATGGTATTTTGTACCCAAATAACAAAGGTCTATTGCATATCGCATGAGCAAAAATAGAATTTTGAAATAATTTTTATTAGTTTTAGTAAAAAAAGAATTAAAATAAAATGATACAAAGACCCCAAACTGCACTTTTATTCCTTTCGGCAATCTTATATGCTGTTATGGCACTTGCCCCTATTTGGTCAATTTCTATAGGTGCTACTAGCGTGACTCTCTCTGCTTGTAAAGCTGTGCTAACAAATGATTTAGATGGAGTAAACATTATAGCAAAAGAAAGTTCAAATATTTACTTATTGGTTTGCCTAGTGTGTGGAGCAATTTTATCACTTGTAAGCATATTTTTCTTTAAAGATAGACCATTACAAGCAAAACTTTCTGCCTTAAATTCTTTGCTAATCACTACTTTTGTTGGATCAACCATTTTTCTTGCAATTCCAAAGGCACAAAGTCTGATTATGACCAAAGATGTTGGCCAATACCATTGGGGGTTTTATTTATCTTTGGTGGTTATAGTATCTAACTTTATTGCAAATAAGCTAATTCGTAAAGATGAAGCTCTTGTAAAATCTGTGGATAGAATAAGGTAGATTATTCTAAAACAAATACATCCTTTAATTTAAGCTTAGAGCCTACTAAAAATGGGCTTTAAGTTTTTAAACTTAGTGTAAAGCATTTGGGCTTTTATCTTATTTACTTTTTAAACCTGAGGTAAATTCTACAATATTGCTTCTTTGAATAAAAAGGCAAAAAATCTAAAACCATAATTACACTTTATAGAATCAGAAAAGTGCTTTTAGGTTCTTTTATTTATTTCATCTCTTAAACGTGCTGCTTCTTCATAATTTTCATTGGCAAGGGCTCGGTCTAAAAGCTCATTTAGTTCTTCTAAATCTATTTCTTCCATACCATCATCCTCAAACATATCGCTGGAAGATAAAGCCTCTTCTAACTCCCTCTCTAAGTCTGAGACATCATCTGATTCTTCGAACTCACTTGGCAAAATACCAGAGTCACGCATAATTTTTTCATTGGTATATATTGGAACACCAAAACGAACAGCTAAAGCCATTGCATCGCTTGGTCTGGCGTCAAACTCATGCGTTTCTTGGTTGTTGTTAGCAGCTACTATTTTCGCAAAATATATTCCCTCTTTTAAATCATCGATTCTTATTTCTAGAATCTCCATTTTAAATTTAAGAATGAATTCTTTGAACAAATCATGGGTCATTGGCCTACTTGGTTTCATACGCTCTATTTCTACCGCTATAGATTGCGCTTCAAACATTCCAATGATTATTGGCAACCTACGGTTGCCTTTCTTTTCTCCTAGTACTAGGGCAAAAGAACCTGATTGGGATTGACTAGATGTCAACCCCAATATTTCCAACTCAATTTTCGACACAAATATTATTAATTACGCTTTTTTCAGAGCTTCTATCAATCTGGGCAATACTACAAAAGCATCACCAACTATACCATAATCGGCTGCCTTAAAGAATGGTGCTTCTGCATCAGTATTGATAACTACAATTACTTTTGAAGAACTTACACCAGCTAAATGTTGAATAGCCCCTGAAATTCCGATTGCAATATACAAATTTGGACTGATTTTTATACCTGTTTGCCCAACATGTTCGTGATGAGGCCTCCAATCTATATCAGAAACTGGTTTAGAGCAAGCTGTTGCAGCACCTATGGTTCTGGCCAACTCTTCAATCATGCCCCAGTTTTCAGGACCTTTCATGCCTCTACCCGCAGATACTACTAAATCTGCTTCGGGCAACAATATATCTCCTACTTGTTTGAGAACTGATGTTATTTTGTAACCTCCAACACTGTCTGTACTTACTATTTTATCTGAAAAAGTTACCGTAGCACTTAAATTTGCTGCATCAAAAGAACCTTTTTTTAGGGTTAATACTTTTACTTCTGTAGCTATAGAAACACTAACAAATGCTTTGCTCGTATACACACTTTTCTTAACAGTAAATCCGCTTGAAATACTTGGTTTGCCTATCACATTGGTAATGGCTGTAGCATTTAATTTAATTGCCAAACTAGAAACCATGCCTTCTGCCAAGGTACTGTGTGGAGCAATCACTACTTTTGCATCTACTTCTTTGGCTACTTCTGCCAATGCTGAGGCAAGAACTTGAGGAATACCAAGCGATGAAGATTTTAAATTGATAACGGTAGAAATGCCTGTGCTGCCAATGGAGTTTACATCCAATATTCCACCATCTGTAACCGCAACAACAGAAACCCCTAAATCTTTAGCCAATTCAAAAGCCATAGAAGCAGCTTCTAAGCTTGTTTTTTTAATTATATTTTCTTGAGATTCTATAAATACTAATACTGACATGATTTCTACATTTTAGATATAAAACAATTGATTTATAGAACTTTAGCTTCTGACTTTAACAAACGTACTAGTTCCTCTACATTGTCTGGACTCACTAATTTTACAGCTCCCTTAGCTGGTGGCAGCTCAAATGATTCTATTTTAGTTGCTTGATCAGGCATACTTGGCGCTATAACCTCTAAGGGCTTTGTACGTGCTGCCATGATTCCTCTCATGTTGGGTATTTTCCATTCCGCTATTGGTTCTTGGCATCCGGCAACAAAAGGCAAATTAACTTCTATTGTTTCTTTTCCGCCTTCTATCTCTTTTAGCAAAGTAGCTTTATTTCCATTTATTTCTAACTTCATAGCTGGACTTACACAAGGAATCCCTAATAGTTCTGCCACCATTCCATGCACCACAGCTCCGTTAAAATCTATAGACTCACGCCCCATCAAAATCATATCATAAGTATCTTTTCTAGCAATTGCAGCAATTTCTTGAGCAACAAAAAGTGAATCTCTTGGATCTGCGTCTACCCTAATTGCTCTATCTGCACCAATTGCTAAAGCTTTACGAATGGTAGGTTCACTAGCTACTGTACCAACATGCAAAGCAACTATTTCACCACCTTGAGCTTCTTTTATTTCTACTGCTCTTGCCAATGCATAATCATCATAAGGACCAATGATGTACTGAACTCCTTCTGAATTAAACGTTTTGTTTCCATCTACAAAAGAAATTTTTGCGGTTGTGTCTGGAACATGTGTAATGCATACTAAAATCTTCATGGTGTG